>JAJFJS010000066.1 GCA_021773815.1 Gammaproteobacteria bacterium | reverse complement strand
AGATCACCGAACTGGGCCTGTATATCTACGACAAAAAAGACGGCCCTTTCGAACTGCGCCTGGACAGCATACAAGCCTATTGAGCGATCTCCACCATCACCTCGTTACGCCGGAACCAGGGGATTGAGAACGGCGCGTTATAGGCCGCCCGTTCCTCGGGCCACCAACTAACGAAAGTGCGGGACCACCCGTGCGCCGATCGTCTTCACCGCGTCCATCGGATCATCGAAGACCCGCAGCGCGAGATCCGTAAGTCCAGCCCGTTCGAACTGGCGATACCTTTCGACTTCCCGATCGATCTCGTCGTAGTCTCCGGATGAACTGACTTCATCGATCAGTCGCTGTACGAGATCTTCGGGTATGTCCCTGATATTTCCGGACCCGTCGATCATCGCCATCATGAACTTCATGAAATTGTCGCGAACGAGCTGCGCCTCATCGTCGCTGATGATGCCGTCCTGCACGAGATGGTCGAGGCCGATGTTCGGCGGCATGATTTCAGCACGGGCAAATAGCTGGCTGCGCGCCTCGAACATTGAGACCTCGCGGTCTTTCTTGATGTGCCAGGCCCAGAAGTTGCCGACGCGAAAATCATCCGCAGGATACGCGCGTTTGTCGAGGCCGACCTGCACATCGGCGATGACGTCCGGTGTGCGCGACGGCGTGACGTCGCCGATCTGAAGTCCATCCGCAATACGCCCGCCCATGTGCAACATTTGCGGACCCATCGAACACGTGAAAATTCGTGCGCGTGGCGCGCGGACGTGTTTCAGGTGAAACGGCCGCGTGACCTGAAAAATGTCGCCCTTGTAGCCTCGATTGGCTTTTCCCGACGCCATGCGATAGATGATCTCGGCCGCCTCGCGCACACCGCGCACAATCCGCATCTTCCTGAAATCCAGGTTGCCGCCGGTGGTGCCGTCACCGATAGAGAGGGCGACGGCGCCGCCGCCGCCGAGACCGATAATCGCCCGGCCATTCGACAACTCGTTCAGGCTGACGAGCGCGCTGGCGATCCGAATCGGATGCATTTCATACGGACTGAGCGCCAGCACGCCAAGCCGGATTTTGCTCGTCGCGAGTGCCGCGGGCACGAGGCCGATGAACGGGTCCCAATCGCTCGGGAAATTCGAATGCCACAGCGTTCGTATGCCGGCCTTTTCGGCCTCGACCGCGATTTCCGCGATCTTGTTCGGATGATTCTCCGAACCGACAATGATCTCGATATCCATGACGAAATAATATCACCGGGCGTATTGCGCAGAATTGCGAATCGTCCTGCTGACCATTTGTCGGTAATATCGGGCTGCCGCAACCGAGGTTCGCGATAGTCAGGCCGGAAGGCGTCCTGACCTCGTCAGAACGCGTAACGCACATGATAATGGGGGTTGATGATGGGGGTCAGAGTAACAATTCAAGCATTAGCGTTATTATTGAAAACGCCAAGTTCGATTGGTTATTACTCTGACTCCGATTGTCCACTCACCCGTTCGCGCTGGTGCTTCCTGACAGCAGCAATCTTTGCGCCGTACAACTGCGGCGCGGCGCGACGACGCTGGCCGAGCAAGATTCGATGGCGACGTTTGGCTCATTGTCGGCGCGCGGGCTCGGATTTCCGATGCCAGCCCGCATACACCCCTGAACAAGGCCGCAGCCGATGGTGAAGACCGTTTTTCCAGCGCATCGACGCCGAATATGCCGGGCCATCGACAAAATTGACAGATTGCGCGCTAACCAGACTCGCCCTGCAGGATAGAATTTCTTGCCCTTCACTACGTGCAGGCCCCGCAGAAGCTCTGATCACTGATAATCTCCAGTAAATGAATACAGACTATAAAAGCTGGATGCTGAAAATGCGCTATGTCTGGTTATTTGTCGCCGCATCGGTGGTTATAGATGTCAGCGCATTGCTGGTGTTGGTTAGCGCGCCTGAAGCCGGCACTGTCAGAGGTTATATCGTCAATGAAGACAGCCTGATCGAGAACCTGACCGCCGGTATTTTCTTTTGCGCGTTCCTGTTTGCCTTGGTGGTATTCACTGCTCAAGGCAACAGGCCTGCTGCTGAGCGTAAATGGCTTTTTCTTTTGATGGTTCTGGGGCTGGCCTGTTTTCTGGACGAAATCAGTTTCGGCGAACGATTGTTGGGCCTTACAATGCCCATGCTGGGACAAACGAAAATCGACAGCATGCATGATCTGATCCAGCTCGGCATCGACAAGGTGCCCGGGCCGATCACCGATTACCAGCTGCAATTTTTATTTTTGCTACTGGCGGTGCTTGGATTATTTCTGCTGGCGGCGCTGAAGTACTGCAAGCGGAACTTCAGCACCGTCATTGCCGGAAAATACTTTCCGCTGACTTTCGTCATGGTTTGCTTCTTCGGGCTGGTGTCCCTGGCGCTGCTGCTGGACGCAAAGTTGTTTCCGTTCCGTGGCGAACAGGCGGTAGAAGAACTGCTTGAGCTCAATGCAGCGCTGGCCCTGCTGACCTGCTGCGTAATTGTTTACCAACTGGAAACGGGCAAGCCTCGCTGACCAGGTTGTGTGTCCAGGCGGTTCCTGTATTGGTGCTCGGGGCGCGGATGCTGGCGGGCCTGGCGGCCACGATCTTAGTACTTTATCGGCGTGAGATATAAATCGCCGCCCAAGCGGAAATTTGACTCGGCTGAAAACTGACATCCTGCTGGTTAAATAAAGGATGTTCGCATTTAGACATAACGTCAGAATCTCATGACAATCTAACGAATCCCATATTCTTACTTAAATACAAGTTATTATTTATTCGATGAGAAGACGAAAATTTATTCGTGACGGATTGGGATTATTTCTCGCAGCACCGGCCGTATGGGCGTGTTCAATTCTGAAACAACCATCGCAACATGCCGAGGTTCAGGCAATCTACTCGTTATCTCCATCCAGTGAAGCGGCGGTTCGACTGGGCAAGAAATATCTATTGCAACATCCTGAGCATGGCAATTCACAATTGCTTGCAGAACTTATATTTTCTGGCTGGAGCGAATCGAAACGCCAACTGGCCATATCCGAACCAAGCATCTTGAAAGAAATGCTCACCATGAAAATTCGGCAGGACTTTCTTCTTTATAACGTATCAAGTCTGGACGGGTGGGTGCTGTCGAAAACAGAACTCCAACATTGGGCAATACTGTCTTTGGCCGCCCTATGATCGGTTTCCTGGAATCCCTGCAGGATAAATCGAAACTCCGGGCGGATATTTGTATTGTAGGAACTGGGCCCGCCGGTATCACCTTGGCCATGGAACTGATTGATTCGGGGCTTAAGGTGGTCATTCTCGAAAGTGGAGAATTTGAGTTCGATCCCGATATCCAAAATCTTTACGCCGGGGATATCGTAGAAAATCTGCCCCCGGTTCCATTAGATGTTTCTCGACTGCGTTTTTTTGGCGGAACATCTAATCATTGGGATGGTAGCTGCGGGCCATTAGACAGGATTGATTTCAGGGCGCGTGACTGGATACCCAATAGTGGCTGGCCACTGACCCGAGAAGAGTTGGATCCCTTTTACAAAAAAGCCCAGCAGTTGATTGGCCTCGGAACTTTCGAATATCGATCGTCGACCTGGAGTAACAAAAATTTGGATCTTTTCGAGATTGACGGTACGGATATTGCCCATGGGATGCGACAGTCTTATCCGCAAAGGTTTGGTCCTGTCTATCAGAAAGACCTGGAAAATGCCGAGAATGTGCATGTAATTCTTCATGCCAATCTGACAGGGATTCACACTAATGAGGCTTTTGACTATGTCACGACGATCGAAGCAACTGCACTTGGCGGCAAGTCCATAACGATTGATGTAAAGAGTGTGGTTTTAGCCTGTGGCGGAGTTGAAAACGCGAGGTTGTTACTGGCTTTCGGATTTAGCTCAAAGCTGCCTGCAATTGGGCGTTATTTTACTTTTCATCCACACCTGCTGACAGGTCAGCTATTGCTTGAGAAGCCGGTTCTGCACAGCCGTTTCCCCTACCGTTGGCACGACATCAGCGGGACAAGGATAATGCATCATTTTTTACTGTCTGAGCAGGCGCAGGAACGTGAGAAATTACCAAACCATGCCGCTAAAATTAAAGAAATACGACTCGTCGATGCCAAGGGATACAGTGCAGCGAAACGCCTTAACGAGCGTTTGAGAGGCGTGCGTAATTTCGATCATGTTATGGATGATCTTTATGATGTGCTGACGGACCTGGATGGTGCCTATACTCAATGGAACAGACGTCATTCAGAGCATCATATTTCCCTTCTGAATATTGAAACATATCTGGATCAGTCGCCTCACCCTGACAGTCGAATCCTGCTATCTGAGGATAAGGACGCACTAGGAATTCCCCGGGCTAAAATTGATTGGGCCTATTTTGCTCATGAGCCCGCCGGGGTACAGCGATTCAATGAAATATTATCCTCCTCTTTCGGTGCTGCCGGTATCGGGAGGGTGAAGATTGCTGACAACATGACTGACCCGACCAATTTTGAAGAGCTTGTCAGGGAGCGAAGCACCGGTCATCATCAGATTGGCACAACCAGAATAAGCGAAGATTCACAGAGCGGTGTCGTGGATTCAAACTGCAGAGTGCACGGGTTTAATAATTTATTTTGCGCAGGAAGCTCGGTTTTTAGTACGGCCAGCCATATGAACCCTACGACCACCATCGTAGCGCTCTCTGTACGTTTAGCCGAATATTTACAGTCACATTCAGAAGTATCGGCCTAACCCGAGTCTTCGAGCCCCATACGGGAATTGCCTGAACAATACCCGTTTTCCCCCTTGCGGATTCAAGCCCAGGCGGTCATTCGTATACGGTAACTATTACCCACTGCATAAATCTTCACCGAACGTACTGATTTCCTGTACATCTCGGGTATCCGGGCGAATGGTGAATATATCGTTCCAGCCCGTTATCTGAGCCCGTCGGTTCAATTAACCAATTTACTCCCTTAACGGCCAATCAATTTATCGGAGACATAATGGCAAAAAGCTCCTTGTCGGTAATTTATCTTCATCCGCAACTGCGGCGGACCTTTGGTCAATGTTCGGACAATTCGGCCTGGTTGTTTCTGCGAATATTGAAAACGGAATAGACTCCGTCCAGATGTAGAGCAATTCAGATACCGAAGCCGTGAAAAGAATCCGGCTGAAATGCATCGCTGTGGCTCGATATACAACTCATTGCAGGCCATATTAATAAAGCTGCTTGCGGACAGCGAATCAGCCCGTCAGAGCAGGTCGAATTCCCAGCGCCCGGATGACAATAAACCGCATCCAGCTAACCCATAGCAGTGTGACGAGCAAGGTTGCCACTGCAGCACCCTCTACACCAAATAATGGCACCAGTGCAGCGGACAGCAGGAGGGCGGCGAGAATGGCAGTGGCGAATATCGGGATACTTCGATTCTGATGGCCGCTCAGACTGACCAGCCGGGTGACCGGGCCGGCGCCGGCCTGTACCAATTGCGCCAACGCCAGGATCATCAGCACCCGGTATCCGGCGATAAATTCCGCGCCGAACAAACCCAGCACGTAATGACCCACGAGACTCATGAGAATGACTGCAGCCAGTGCCGCCCAGAAGCGCAGCCGGGTGATGCGATTGACCGCTCGCTGTAATTCGGCCTTATTGCCGCCATTCAGCAGTTTCACCATTTCCGGGCCGGTAAATGCATCGACAGCAACCAGGCCGAACGAAATCAACATCGCCACCCGAAAACACACGTGAAAGATTGCCAGTTGATCGCTTTGCAAATAGGGTCCGGAAATGATGACCATTAGTGACGGAAAGTAACCGGTAAACAGCCCGACAAGCAGCAGCGGCATGGATGTTTTAATCCAGATTTGCGTATCGAATTGAGGCGGAGTGGTCTCGATTTCGCGTTTCAGCAGACGACGATTCAGGATGGCAGTGACGAATGTGACCAGCAACAGTGCGCCCAGGTTGATGAGCATGGAGATATTTGAATCGAGAGACTGGCCAGTTAGCCAGATGCCGTAAATACCGGCAAGAAACAATAACGGACGGAAAATGCTGATCGGCATGAAGCTCAGCGAAAAACGTGACAGCGCATTGGCAAAGCCAGAATATAGATTTAGTGCCGCAAAAAACGGCACAGCCAGCAGCGCAATGATATACGCCGGCGCAGATTCGAAATCCGCGACGGATTGGTAGAGCAGCAACGCTACGATGCCGATTACGACGACGAGCAGGCTGATGGCCCAAGTCAGCTGACTGCTGCGCCGGACAAAGCCGTTGATGTAACCAGGTCCGGATCCGGCCAGGCCTTCGCCGATGAAGCGTATGGCAGCAATCCGAAATCCGCCGGTGCTGAGCGTCGACAACAAAATACACCAGGAAAATGCCAGCACATAAATTCCGAGCTCGGTAGCACCCATCCAGCGTGCCAGTAGAATCTGGGTGAAAAAGGTCGTCACTGCGCCGGTCAGGCGGCAGGAAAAAATAAATGCCGAGCCACCAATCAGGCGCGAGAGTTCCCCGCGAGTATCGCCTGACGACTTGTCTGCTGTCATGATTTAGCGGAGATCTGTTGATCTGCTGTCCAGAAAAGGATGGAATCGTATGCCTATTCAACCAAGTGTAACCGAGGATTGCACATAACGCTTTTTTCCTGCTTCAATTACGAAGCATTACGGGGCCAATTTACCGATAAAACGTTAGTATTGCCGGCCTAATAAGAAATAGTAAGCTCAACTCGGGTTCTGTTGCCCAGTTCTGCGAAATATTGACGCTCCGGATACATTCAGCCTATGGCGACTGTGCTTGCAACACCACATACCGGCTTACGCTGGTCTCGTCTTGTCCTTCAGTTCGTTAGTTTGACGCTGGCAACGAGTTCCATCGTATTTATCGAGCCGGCACCTTACGATGTGCTGGTTATTGTCCTGTTTGGTATCGCGCTGTCGGTGGGGCTTAAATTTCCGCGCGAAATGCAGATCGCCGGAATTTTTCTGGGCCTTTGTGTCCTGGCCAACCTGATCGCTGCAGTATTATCCGCAGATCCGGCCACGACTATCAGGTTTCTGTCGACGCGAGTTTATCTCGTGTTGAGCTGGTGTCTGTTTGCCAGTTTGCTAGTCGCCGCTCCAGTCGGCGTTGCGCGTTCTATCTGGACCGGTTATACGGTCGCAGCCCTGATTGCACTGGTCTGGGGGACACTGGAGTACTTCGGTTTCATTCGGATAGAAATGTGGGAGGGTGGACTCAGGGCCAAGGGTCCGTTCAAGGACCCGAATGTCTTTGCCCCTTTTCTGATTCCGTTCGCAATCTATTCATTAAGAATGATGTATTCACATCGACCAATGCCGCAAAAGGTCATTATTGGCGGATTGTTTTTGTATACGGTATTCGGAATTCTGATCGGTTTTTCGCGCGGCGGCTGGATCGCTTTTATTTGTTCCTTTGGGTTTTTTACATTACTGGTTTTGGTCACCCGGAATACTCTGCGGGAACGATTGCAATTGCTTCTGGTTAATCTGCTGGTAGTTTTGCTCGTCGTCAGTGTTCTTAGTGTCGCTGTATCGACTTCCAGTATTGGCGAGCGTTTTTTCCAGCGAGCAGTAATCTCGCAAGCGTATGATCTTAAAGAGGGTGGGCGCTTTTATACCCAGCAACAGTCGCTCAAAATTATCGGCGAGACACCACTGGGAATTGGGCCGGGACGCAGTAATTACGAGCTGGGTCTACAGCCACATAATGTCTATTTGCACATGTTCCTGGAGAGCGGCTGGATCGGCGGACTGAGCTTCTTTGTGTTTCTGTTTTACACGCTTTATCGCTCCATGGCTTTGATCAGCTGGCGGTCACCGTTGCGCGAGGATTTTTTCGTTGTATTTGCCTGCATTGCGGGCCTGTTGCTGCAAAGCCTGTTTATCGACAGTACCCACTGGAGGCACTTCTGGTTGCTGTTGGGGATGAACTGGGGCTTCATCATTACTCATCAGCGCTGGAAAACCGGTGAAACGAGATGAATTATGTCTATAGACAGTTAGGTCACCAGCATAAACGGTTATGCTCGACAGTTGTCGCGCCCCATAATAAAAACAGAATGTTGCGACACTCCAGGCCGACCAGCGGTTGGCCAGCTCAGTTTCGGATCAATCCAATATGAATGGAATACGACATGCATGGTCACGCTCATGTGACCGCTACACCAGTTCTGACTTCTGCATCCCAATAGCAGTCATGGCGCTGTTATTGTTTTGCTTCTGGAGCTTGCCGGTCGTGGCGCAGGAATTACGGCGCGGTGAAACGGTCACGGATCGTGCCCGGCCGGATTTCGAGGCACCGGGTATCCGCTTGGGTACTTTCAAGCTTTTTCCTGCAGTCGAAGCGGAGCTAATGCATGATGACAACATCTTCGCCGATAATAGCAATAAGAATGATGACATTATTGTTGTCGTGGCACCGGAGTTGCTGCTCAAAGCCGACTGGAGTCGTGCAGATCTGGAGCTCGGCACCGATCTGGCGATCGGCCGGTATACGGATTTTGATAATGAGGACTATGACGACTGGCGGATTTGGGGTGAGGGGGCAGCGGAACTTGGCAGGGGGCAACTAACCGCCGAATTGCGCCATGAGGATCTTCACGAAGAAAGAATTTCTACGGATGACCGTCGCGGGATCAAGCCGACCGAATATTCCGTGAACGCCTGGTCGATCGGCTATCGTAATCCGCTCGGAGATTTTGATTTAAGAGCAGACCTCGGCCAACGATATCTTGATTTTGAGGATACGCAGACAGCTAACGGTTTCGAAAGTAATGCGGATCGTGATCGGACTGAGAACAGACTGCGTGCCCGATTCGGTTACAGCCTGTCGTCAGGTTTTCAGCCGTTTGTCCGCCTGAGTCTGACAAATATCGACTATGACAGCGAGCTGGATGAGGATGAATTCTTCCGGAGTTCAGATGGTTACGATATTGTCGTCGGCACCGCAATCGATTTGTCCGGTCAGACTTTTGGCGAAGTTTTTGTCGGGTATATCGAGCGGGACTATGACGACGCCCGATTTACCACGATAGACGGTCCGATTTTCGGTGCCGAGTTGACCTGGAATATCACCGGCTTGACGACCACCAAGCTTTCGGCCAGCCGGCTGATCAAAAGCACGACAATTGTCGATGCGTCCGGCATTTTCGATACCGGTGCAGCATTCGAGATTGACCATGAGTTGCTGCGCAACCTGATTCTCAGTGGTGAACTGTCCTTTAATAGTCAGGATTTCGAAGGGATCGATCGGACAGATGATATATTTGGCGGCCGGATTGAGGCTGTCTATATGTTGAACCGGTACCTTCAATTACTGCTCGGTTTCGATATTCTGAACCGCGATTCCAGCCCGGCCGATAATGATGTGCGAGTGTATGACCGGCAAAGATATTATTTCGGCGTCAGAGGCCAGCTCTAGGGGCAAACAGAATATGTACGGAGTCCGGAAAATATTCGCCAGGCGAGCTGTGCTGACAGGCTGCCTGTTGCTGGCCTGCACAGCGCTGTATATATCTTCTGCATGTGCTCAGACCGCTGATGATGCTTATCGTCTGTCGGTCGGCGACAAGCTGCGCATCACGGTCTACGGCCATGATGACCTGTCGGGCGAATTCGAAGTCAATTCATCCGGGAAGATTTCCCTGCCGCTGGCCGGCGATATTAATGCTGCCGGACAGTCCGCAGGTAACCTCGAAGCGGCTGTCGTCGCTGCGTTGCGTCCCGATTACCTGAAAAATCCGCGGGTCAACGTCGAACTGCTGACCTACAGGCCGTTTTATATATTCGGTGAAGTCAATGCGCCGGGTAGTTACCCGTATTCGAACGGCATGACCGTGATCAGCGCCATCGCGGTAGCCGGTGGCTATACCTATCGGGCCCGCAAAAACCGGATCAAAATTGTCCGTGGTGACGAGGATAAGAAGATCAAACTTGAAGCCAGTGACGATACGCTGATTCAGCCCGGCGACATTATAGAAGTGCCCGAGAGGTTTTTCTGATGCTGCAGACCGATGCACCACAGGCATCATATGATCGTCAGCGTGTCGACCTGAATCCTGTCAATCCCGACCCCGGCCTGGTCGAAATTCTTGCAGTAATTGGCAGACGCTGGATAGTCGTACTGGGAACCATAGTCGTGTGCCTGGCGCTGGCCGGAGTTTTTCTGCTGGTGGCGACACCGCGTTATTCGGCCGAAACGCTGATCATGATCGAACCGAAGAATGCCAATATCGTCTCGATCGAAGAAGTCGTCTCCGGTTTGTCCGGCGACGAGGAAACGATTCAGAGCGAGGTCTATGTGCTGACATCAAGGGCGCTGGCAGGTCGCGTCATACGCAGTCTGCAGTTATATGAGGACAGCGAATTCAATCCTGACGGCCTGGCCATCGATCCGAACGTACCGGCAGAACTATCGCGCGAGTTTGGCGCCGTTGTCGACCAGTTTCTGGAGCGTCTGCAGGTTGTACCGAAAGAGAGTTCACGGGTTATTGCGGCCAGTTTTTCGTCCGAGTCGGCTGAGAAAGCCGCGCAGATAATTAATGCTCTGACTGACGAATACATCCTGTCGCGACTCGAAAGCAAATTTGCCTCGACCCAGAAAGCCAATGACTGGCTCGGCATTCGGATTGCCGAGCTCAGAGAGAATGTGCAGAGCATTGAGACTGAAGTCGAAGCGACGCGCGAACGGCTTGGTCTGCTCGGGGGGGAAGGGATTCCATTGACCTCCAGGGAACTGATTGAGCTGAATACGCAACTCGTCATGGCGCGCAGTGAACGTGCCGAGGCGGAAGCGCGTCTGGCCCAGATCGAGGAGTTGTCGCCTGAAAGCGACAATAATGAGAGCCTCAACGAGGTGCTCGATTCGCCGCTGATCCAGCGCTTGCGCGAGCAGGATTCCGAGGTCGAGAGAAGGGTAGCCGAACTGTCTTCCGAGTATGGAGACTTACATCCGAAATTGATTCAGCTGCGAGCCGAAGCCAAAGACCTCGATGCGCGTATTGCTGACGAAATCGGCAGAATTGTCGCCGGGCTCAAGAGTCGTGTTGAAATCGTCAGAGCCCGGGAGCGTTCGCTGCAGAAGAGCCTCGACGGAATGAAGAAAGAAGTTGCGGTTGCAAATCAGAACGAAATTGAACTGCGGGCGCTGCAGCGTGAGGCTGAGGCAAGCCGGAACCTGCTGGCAACGATGATGTCACGGCAAAAAGAAACCATCTCGCAGGAAGACACTGATTACCAGCAAGCTGATGTCCGGGTAATTTCGCCGGCCGATATTCCGTTGCAGCCTTCATACCCGCGCACCGGTATCGTGCTGGGGCTCGTGCTCGTTACCGCGATGATCCTGGCCATGGTGATAATCCTGGTCCTGGAATTGCTCGATGACGGTTTCCGCAGCGGCGATGAAATGGAAAAAGCGACCGGTGTACCATCCATCGGTTTTATACCTTACGTACGGATGCTGGAAGGTTATGAATCGCTCGTTGATTTCCTTATCGACAAGCCGAATGCCGCCTTCGGCGAATCTATCCGGACTCTGAGCTGGAGCATTGGCCTGGCGTTTCCTGCTCCGGCACCAAGATCCTTGCTGGTTACGTCATCTGTGCCGGGTGAAGGAAAAACGACGGTTGCGACCTGCCTTGCGACAAGCCAGAGTCTTGCCGGGCGGCGTACCGTCCTGGTCGATGCCGATACCCGTCAGTCGGCCTGTCACAAGTTGCTCGGCAAGTTACGTTCGCCCGGACTCGTTGACGTTCTGACCGGGGGCGCGACGCTGGATGACGCGTTGTACCAATCGGATTCATCGGGGTTGTGGCTGCTGCCGGCCGGTTCGCCCAGTGTGAATTCGCCCAACCTGCTCGAATCAGACAAGATGCGGGAACTGGTCAGTGAACTTGGCGAACGATTCGATTTTGTCGTTATCGATTCACCGCCGATTCTGGCGACGACGGATGCCCGTATTCTCTGCCAGATGACCGATGCAACTGTTGCCGTCGCGCAATGGGGCAAGACCCGCCGAGCCGTAGTTCGCAACACGCTAGACCAGCTGCGCGGCGCTCGCGCAAAACTTGCCGGCTGTTTGCTGACGCAGGTTGATGTCAAAAAGCATGCGCAATACGGCTATGGCGATTCCGGTGCCTATACCGGAGATCTCGAGAAATACTACGCCGGTTGAACGGTTGTTCTCGGTCGGAACCCAGGCCCGAATAGCGGGAACTTAGGGAAATTACGGGCATGCGAATTTTACTGGTACTCGAAGCCTGTGACGGAGGGGCCGGGCGGCATGTCATTGATCTGACGCAGGGACTGCTCGCCAGGGGGCATCAGGTTTCCTTGCGTTACTCTCCGCAGCGAGCCGGTCCATGGTTTCTGGCAGAGGTGTCGGCCCTGAGCGGGCTTGATTCCCGTGAAATATCCATCGGCCGCGCCGTGACCCTGAATGATTTTGCGGTTGCCAGGCAACTGCGCCGATCGCTTGCGACCGAAGCACCTTACGACATCATGCACGCGCACAGCTCCAAAGCCGGAGCCGTTCTACGCCTCGCACAGGCGGGCAGGAATACGAAGGTCATCTATACACCGCATGCCCCGATCACGATGGATCCTGAAATGCCGGCGATCAAAAAAGTGGCGTACCTGCTGACCGAACGCATCCTGGCCGGTTTGTGCAAGGGGATCATCTGTGTGTCACCGGCCGAACGTGATCACCTGCTTGGCTTCGGTTTTAGAGCCGGTAAACTGCATGTCATATGTAACGGCATCGGATCTGCACCTGCAGTCGACCGCGACGCAATCCGCCGGCGGCTGAATCTGGATCCGGACTCGGTATGCTTTGGCTGTGTCGGACGAATGTCACATCAAAAAGCCGTTGACCGGGCTATCAGGGCGTTTGCCCTAGTTGCCGAACAGGAAACGGATGCCCGCCTGGTCCTGGTCGGCGACGGGCCGGATCAGACTACGCTTAAGACGCTGGTAGCCGAGCTGGGGATTACGGAACAGGTTATTTTTACCGGTGCCGTATCCGGCAGCGAGATGATGGCAGCGTTCGATGTATTTCTGCTGCCGAGTCGCTATGAGGGTATGCCGTATGTTTTGCTTGAGGCTGCCGCAAGGAAATTGCCGATCATCATGGCGGATGTCGGCGGGGCGCATCTGGTTGTCCGGAACGAAGAAAATGGCTTCGTAATCCCTGTGCCGCAGATCGAGAGCTATGCGGCGCGAATGCTGTTGCTCGCCCGAGATTCGGACTTACGCAGGAAGATGGCCGACAGGTCCGCGGCGATCGCCGCTGAATTCAGTCTCGACAAGATGGTCGAGCAAACGCTGGCCGTTTATAAAGCAGCGCTGTCAGCCGCTTAATAGCTGTTTTCGCCCCGCAGGACCACGATAAACGTGCGAAAAATGATGCTGAGATCGAAGAGTATCGACCAGTTATCGATGTAATACAGATCGTGTTCGAGTCTGCCGATCAGGGCCGCCTCGTCGTGCGTATCGCCGCGCCAGCCGTTGACCTGGGCCCAGCCGGTAATGCCGGGCTTGACCTTGTGCCGAACGGCGTATTGATCAATGACATCTTCGTATAGCACTTTGCCAGCTTTGGCTTTCAGGGCATGGGGTCGGGGACCTACGACAGACATGTCGCCGGACAAAACATTGAAAATCTGCGGCAGTTCGTCGATGCTGAAGCGCCGCAAAAACGCACCCACCCGCGTGACCCGGGGATCATCTTTGGTCGTGATTATCTCGGCGTTATGGTCTGTCTGCTCGGCATACATCGACCTGAATTTGTAGACTCCGATGAGCTGATTATTAAAACCGTAGCGCTTTTGCCGGAAAAATATCGGTCCGGGACTGTCGAGCTTGATAGCACAGATGACGATCAGCAGTATCGGCGCAGACATGATCAATGCGATCGTCGCGACCAGATAATCGAGACAGGATTTGGTTATCGCGCCCCAGCCGGTAACCGGTTTTTCCAGCAGGCTGAGCATCGGTACGCGAAACTGATTGGATATTCGTCGATACAGCATATCGGCGCCAATGAATTCCGGGCTCAGCCGAACATTCACCGGCAGCGATGCCAGCAAATGGACTATCGCCATAGTCCGGTCATGTGCGCCCCAGGGCAGGGCGATCAGCACTTCGTCAGCATGATTCTGTCGGCACCACTGAATCAGATCATCCGTATTGCCGATCAACGGATAGCCCGCCAGGTCGGTCTCGACCCGATCAGTGCGGTCGTCAAACACACCAACGATTTCGTTCCATGGTTCGTTCAGGTGTTCAATATGGTTTATCAGCCTTCGGCCCTGTTCCCCACCGCCGAATATGGCGATTTTACGGTTGATTTGGCCTTGGTCCGACAATCTCCGCACGACCCTGTAAAGGATAAATCGGGCCGCCACGATGCTGGCCATGTTGACGATTAACCAGCTGAATGCCCATACCCGTGAAAAATCCTCGGAAATTTTCAGGGCGAAAGCACAGGTAGTCAGCAGCAGGAACAGAATCAGCCCGATGCCGGGAATGACAACGATCTGGCGCTGCGGCGTCAGTATCCGACCGAACCGATAGAGTCCGACCATATGAAACGACTGCACCAGCAGCAACGAGTACAGGACGGCGGCTGTCAGGTAGAGGCCGAATTTTTCCGGCTCATCAAGAACATACAGCCAGTAGACCAGAATGCCGGAAATGAATGAAATAAAGAAATCGCTCAGAGTTGCCAACCCCGCAATAATGCTTTGTGACAATGAGATCGAGGACTTGCGATTTTCGGCCCCCGCCTCTGATGCCGGATTTTGTTGACTGGTTGTCATTTATAAGCATTATCTGGTTATCAGTAGCCGTCAAAGTATTTTTGCATGATGATTCAGCCTGCCCATTCCCTGGAGACGGTGACTGATGTTTTGCGTCGGCTCAAGCACTAAGTCTATAAGAATGCAGTCATTAATTCTCTAACCGCTTCACATATTATATAACTTCGGAATCATCCTCTCCGGTCATCGCAGCATCTTCGCCAAGATATTATCTGGATCAGAGAAAGTTATGCGCGTGAGACAAAATGATTGACATCTCGGCAGTAGAAAAAGTTGCTGCTGGCTTCGGGTTTCTCGAAGGACCGGTATGGCTGCCGGAGCAGCATCCACTGACGGCTCTGACCAATGACAATTCGGGTTGCCTGGTTTTCAGTGATATCCCCGCCAGTCGCCAGTATTGGTGGCGCGCTGGAAGCACCGGAATCTTTCGCGAAGCGACCGGACAGGCCAATGGCAATACGCTCTGCGGCAACGGCAACCTGCTCAGCTGTGAACATGAAAATCATCGGGTCAGCAGAACGGATGCTACCGGCAAGACCACTACGGTTGTCGCTGAATATCAGGGCAAACGTCTGAACAGCCCGAACGACGTCGTAATGCGCAGCGATGGATTGATTTTTTTTACCGATCCGCCCTATGGCGTCACCGACGACGAACGTGAGCTGGATTATCAGGGTATCTATTGCTGTGATCCTGAGGATGCGACGCTCAGGCTGCTGAATCATGAGTTTCTGAAGCCAAACGGACTGGCATTTTCACTTGACGAGTCCAAGTTGCTGGTAGCGGATACGGAGCGAGGGATACTGGTCAAATTCCGGGCCGATGCCAGGGGACGGTTATCTGATGCTGAGATATTTTGTGAATGTGCCCGTCCGGATGGAATTCGCCTCGACGAAGCCGGCAATGTCTGGGTCGCCTGTTTGCAGGGTATCGAGATCTTTGCCCCGCAGGGTCAGCGTATCGCCTGCATAGAGTTGCCGGAACGACCGGCCAACCTGGTTTTCGGCGATGCGGATGGGAAAAGTGTTTATATTTGTGCCCGAACCGGCGTCTATCGGGTCCGCAGCAATATAACCGGCGCCGTTCGACCATGAGGAAAATAACCGGATGAGTGTGTCTCTGACCAGTGCAATTGGCGTATTGCTGCGACCGCTGTTATTCATGCTGTACTTTTTGTCGGGCTTCATGCCGCGCAATCCACACAAATGGGTATTCGGCAGCTGGAGTGGTAAACGGTTCGCCGACAATGCGGCGGCTCTGTATGAGTATGTGGCAAGCCTGGGTAACGGCCGGATTGAGCCGATCTGGATCAGTTCGGACCCGGCTATCGTTGCCAGGCTGCGCGCTCTAGGTTATACGGCCCATCGAACCTGGTCACTGCAGGGCGTGGCGGCCTGCTTGACGGCCGGCGTCTATGTATTCGACGGTCTGACCAAAGATGTCAATCACTGGCTGTCGCGGGGCGCGAAGCGTGTCCTGTTGCGTCATGGTGTCGGCATCAAGAAAGTCGAGCGGGCCATCGAACACAAGGGGCATCGGTTGTATCAGTTATTTTATGGTTCAATCTGGCAGCGGATTTTCTGGTCAATTCTGTTGCCCTGGCATCGGGTACGGCCCGATATGCTGATCGCCACTTCCCCGGATCATGCGGAGCAGGGTCAGATTTACTATGACGTTAGACCGGAACGCATGGTCATCACCGGATTCCCGCGGAATGATCGCCTGATGCGGGGTTTGTCGGAGCCTGAAGACGGAAAAGTTCAGGCTGTTCTGGAAGCTTTGCGCCGCCGGAATATACCCGCCTTTCTGTATTTGCCGACGTTTCGTGACGTGGATTCGGGATTTGAGTTTCCGCTGGAGGAACTCAATGCCATGGCTGCGCGACTCGGCATTGTATTGCTCGTAAAGCTGCATTTCGTCGATGGAATGCGCAATCGCGCCTACGAATCAGGATCCGATAACTATCTTCTGCTGGTGGATGCCGGTATTGATCCGAACCTTTTATTCCGAGCAGTTGACGGCCTGATCAGCGATTATTCGAGCGTGACCTTCGATTTTATGCTGACCTGGAAACCGGTGTTGTTTTTTGTTCCTGATCTGGCTGAATACCTGCGTGATTCGCGGAGTTTTTATTATGATTTTGATCAGGTTACACCGGGGCCAAAACCAAGAACTGTGAACGAGTTGGAAGTAGAGTTGCGCTCCATACTCGAAAATGGGATGGGTGAATGGCGTGAAAAATATGACGAGGTTTTGCAACGCTTCCATACTTATCGTGATGCCGGCGCCAGCGAGCGCGTCTATGCAGAAATTATGCAGCGCTTTGTGCGCTTGCCAGCGCAGTAACTTGGCCCGCAGCCAGAATTAAACCAATATGCGCATAGCAATTACAGGTGGCCTGGGATTTATCGGCTTGTCGCTCGGCAGGGTTTTGGCAAGTGCCGGGCATGCCGTGCGCTTAACCGATGTAAGTGAGAATGTCACACTGCCTGATATTGAGTACCTGTCCGCCAATGTTTTGGATAGAGAGGCCTGCCGCACCACCTGCAAAGACATGGATTTTATCGTGCACTCGGCCGCAGTTCATGACGCCAAACAGGTCGCGAATGATCCCCTGCTGGCCGTCGAGATCAATGTACAGGGAACGCTAAATCTGTTGCGAGCGGCGGTCGAATCCGGGGTCAGGCGCTTTGTGTATATGTCCAGCGCCAAGGTATTCGGAGAACCGGAAGTATTGCCATCGGCCGAGACGGATTTACCCATCCCACGCGATACGTATGCGCTTTCCAAATACGTATGTGAAGAGTATTGCCGGAAGTTTCAGGCTCAAGCGGATATCGACGTAGTCATTGTCAGGCCTTTTTCGGTGTACGGTCCGAGCCAGGTTCTGGGTCACGGATACATCGGTATGATAGTAGAAGCGATGCTGAACGATGCCGAATTCAATTTGCCGGGCCGGCCCGATTTCCTGCGGGATTTTGTGCATATCAACGACATGACGCGACTGATTTCTGCATTGATCGAGGCTGACCTGCCGGGAGTTTCGGTGCTTAATGCCGGCAGCGGTCGGGCTACGTCCTTAGCCGAACTGGTCGCGCTGGCTGAAAATGTCACGGGCAGGGACCTGGCCGGACAATTTGTTGAGCCTGGCCGGGGCACCATGCAGCGTATGCAGGCGGACATGGCATACGCCAATGATCTTTTGGGTTACCAGCCCGCATACGAATTACGCGATGGTCTGGCGGAAACGATCGACTGGTTTTTTCGCAATCAACTCGTTGCGGGCAAAGCAGCCAAGCGATGATCTATGCACTGATTCTGGCTGCAGGTAAAGGCGTCCGGTTCGGTTCCGGCGAAGTACCCAAGCAATTCTGTGAAATTGACGGCGTGCCACTGGTTATTCTCAGCGTGCAAGCCTATGCGAGTCTCAGCGAGATCGACCACCTGGCGCTGGTGGCAAATCCGGATCGTCTCGAGCAAACCCATGAGTTACTACAGCAGTTTAATCTGGCCGATCAGGTGACGGTTGTGACTGGCGGCGCAACTCGACAGATTTCGGTACGCAATGCGGCGGCAGCTATCGGCAATGAATTACCGGGTCGGGATGACGTTGTGATTCTGCACAATGCAGTCTCACCGAACACGCCTGCGGAATTTATTCGGGAATGTTTAACTGCCCTGGAAGGCTGTGATGCCGTGCAGGCCTGTGTACCGGATACCCGGACCGTATTCGAGACAGACGGGGAATTTGTCAGTGCAGTTCTACCGCGGGCCAGGCTGGTGTATAACTGCGACCCGACTGTGTATCGCGGCGATGTCTTCAGTGCGATTCTGGCCGCCCAGCAATCCGACGGCATGCAGGGCGAGACAACCTCGGATACGGCACTGCAGCTGGGCTATAAAATCCGCCTGGTGAAATCGGATTATCTGAATATCAAAGTCACGAATCCCTGGGATCTGGAGGCTTTGCGGGCGGCGATCCGAGTCCGCCGTGGTTGATACCGAATCTGCCAATCACAGTGAATCGACTGTTTTTAATCACAATCTATGAACCGCTCGCACTCTTATGTTCAGCTGATGTTCTTTCGGCTGATGGTTGTGCTATTTAGTTTTATCGAATTTCGGTAATGTTTGCCAGCAACGAAGCGTATAGAGCCACGCGATGGAGCGCTTTTGTATATCAATTTATTCTACGATCGGTCCGGGCAGGTTGCTTGGAACATCCTGAAAGCAGCGATCTGCATACTGTTGCTATGTTGCAGCTCTTTTTCGCTCGCGCAGGCGACCACGTTCTATGTCAGCGCAGCCAACGGTAAAGATACAAATACCGGCGGCCAATCGCTGCCGTTTAAAACCATCCAGCGAGCCATCGATGCGTTGACGCCCGGCGATGATGTTCTGATCGGCGCGGGCCTCTATGCTGAATCTCCGCAACTCAGGAACATGAGCGGCACAGCGGCCAATTATATTGAGATTGCCGCACAGAATGGCGCCAACGTTTCCATCGAAGCGCTGAATGATCCGGAAGATCCTGACGCTGCTTTTCTGATTGAGGATAGTAATTTCATCAGGCTGAAAGGCATCAGAATTAATGGTTCGCGTCGCCATGGTATTGGCGTCTTTGATTCAAACCATATCAAACTGCTGAATAACGTTACTTACAATACCGGCAAGTCCGGCATCAGGGCTCGCTATGTGAACGATATCCTGCTGGACGGTAATGACGTATCGCGTGCCGTGCAACGCGAAATTCAGGAATCGGTGTCTTTGAGCAATGTCGATGGGTTCGTGATCAGCAACAATTACGTTCATGACCGTCCCAGAGACGACAGCCTGCAACAGGAGGGTGGCGTCGGCCGGGGCGGCGAAGGAATAGATGTCAAGGATGGTAGCAGGAACGGCAAGATTCACGATAATCAGGTGGAAGGTATCGAAGGCAAATTCGGCATTTATGTCGATGCTTACGATGTCGATTCATACGATATCGAAATTTTCAATAACGTGGTGACCGGATGTGGTTGCGGCTTTGCCTTTAGCACTGAAAACGGCACCTCGACCAGCGGTTATCTGCGTCAGGTAAAAATGTATAACAATATTTCATACGGTAATCGCTGCGGAATTTATTTCGGTAATCATGGCGGCGATGCGTCACGCCCCGATCAGGTCAGACGCGTTGAGGACATTGCGATCGTCAACAATACAATTTACGGCAACGGTATCGGTGTCGGCGGCGGCGGAATCGATATCGGCAATCCGCATCTCGTCGGCTTGACGATCAGGAATAATCTGATTTTCGAAAACCAGGGCGGGCAGATCAGGCTTACCGGCGGGCTAACGGCTGTGCCGCCACGCACAGTCATTGAAAGTAACCTGGTACGAGGCAATACGGGTTCAAATCCAGCCGGTAATAACCTGCAAGGGAATCCGGGAGTCCAGAATGCCTCCGGCGGAGATTTTCGCCTGACGACCGGATCCGCGGCAATTGACGCCGGTCAGCTAACCGGCACGCCGGCAGTGGATCAGCGCGGCATAGAGAGGCCGCAGGGCGCTGGTATAGATATCGGAGCCTTCGAATTTGAGTCAAATGCAACCACGCCTGTGGACAACATCAGTCCGAATCCCCCCACCGATCTGATTTTTTATTAGCATAGCGGGCGATGAACACTTGGTTTCGTGATTTCCGTCGCCGCTATCTGCCCAGAAAAATCAAATGGTTCGCCGTAGATTTGCTCAGCATTGGGCGACGGTTACAGTCACGCGATCGCGTTCTGCCGAATTTCCTGATCATCGGCGCGCAAAAATCCGGTACAACGTATTTGATGTCGGCGTTGAATCAAAGCCCTTGCGTTGTTGCTCCGGCGCTCAAGGAAATTCATTATTTCGATGTGAACTACAGGAAAGGCGCGCGCTGGTATCGCGCATTGTTCCCGAGTCAGCAGGAAATGGCGGCCAGTCAGGTGCAAACTGGCGCGCGGGCCATCACCGGGGAGGCGTCGCCGTTTTATATGTACTACCCGCATACGGCGGAACGTGCGCAAGCACTGAACCCTGAATTCAGGATTATCGCTGTGCTGCGGGATCCGACGGACCGGGCGATCTCTCACTATTATCATTCGAGGGCATGGGGCTACGAAACTCTGCCAATTGCAGACGCGTTTGCCGCCGAGGAGTCCCGTCTTGCTCCGGAAAAGGCCCGGGTGCTGAAGGATCCGCATTATAACAGCCGATCGCTCAGTGTGTTTTCCTATGTGGACCGCGGGCATTACATTAACCAGTTGAAGCAATGGGAGCAGTATTTCGGCAAAGACCGGATGCTGATACTCGACAGTCGGGAACTGTTCGAAAATCCACAGCATACCCTGGAGCGGGTTTGTCAATTTCTGGAAATACCGGCGTTTCGCTATTCGGGCGGAGCCAGTAAAAACATTACCAGTGGCAAGGCCGGGATCAGTCCAGATCTATGCGCAGAGATTGACCGGCAGTTCGAACGCAGCAATGAAGAACTTTATGCCTATACCGGAATTCGTTTCTGACACAGGGTTTCTAACGGGTTTCGCGTTCAGAGTCCCAGTGCCGCATATTTTTGCATGCTGTTATTCACCTTGTCGATATACCTGCCGGTCTCGATTTTTGACTGAAACGCATGTAAGGATAGGAATTTCTATCCCGCAGGTGAGTCAGATTGACGTGAAATCAAACGATTTACTCCATGGTCCGGCACAAGTCGGTGCCGATGTGATGGAAATACAATCTCTGGCGTCGAGTGCAGCAAGGTCACGGTGTATATTCTGCACGCAGACATCAACAAGCTGAGCAATCCCGGCGCAGGTAGCGACGTTGAGACGAGTGTCGGCAGCAAACACCACTGTCAGGCGATGTCCGGGACGGGGTGAAAAGTGAGGGGCAGGTTCTCGCCTTGCGGCCACGGCGGGTCACGACCTGATGGCTGTAGTATGGCCGGCCCGGGATCCCCGCGGCCTTCAGGTGTTATCGAATACGTTCGATAACGGCGGGCTGGTCGATCAGGGCGATGATGCGCATGGCCGCGCCACAGTTCGGACATTCGAGCGGATCGACTTCGTACACTTTCTGAATCAGCCGGGCCCAGTTGGCCTTGCACCGCCGGTCCGGCGGCCGGTCATCGATGGTGATCTGCGCGTGCTCGTCACTTAGCGGTTCTGCCAGCCGCCGTGTGCCACGAGAGCGGTTGGAGTAGTAACCGTAATAGCGCACCAGGTGCTCGTATTTGTCGGGAATGTGATTGAGCAACAGGCGCAGCCATTTCAGCGCCGGCATGAGCTGGTAGTTGCGCTTTAGTGTCGCGTGGAGCTTCGATCGGTAGATGACCATGGCGGTGTTCGGGTCATAGGTCATCTTGGCCAGCGCGAAAGGGTTGCGAATCATGTAGCGGGCGAGGCGCCGGCGACCGGCTGCGTCACCGGCTTTGACCCGGACTTGGTTGTGGACGGAAAAGCCGGAATGTCGCCATTGGCACATGCGCCCGGCCAGTTCCGGATCGAGGCGGCCTTCGGCGCATAAGAATGCCAGCACTTTGTGCCGTAGTGCCCCGGCGAGGACATCAGACGACAGCGGGGGCAGGACGCGAAATGTTCCGGACGGCATGAAGACGCCGTCGGCAACCAGCGCATGTATGTGCGGGTGCTTAAATCGACGCTAGTTTTGGTGTCTGACACCAAAAAGATTTGAATTAAGTTAAATAACCGCCCCGCAAACCCCCCTTCAAATATGCGAAACTGCTGTTAGTTGTCGAATCTCCTCCGAGACATATAAAAAAGATAAAGAGGTTCCGTCATGCGTCGCATATTGCTTGCCATTGCCCTGTCGCTATCCCTTCCCTGGTTTGCGTTTGCCGAGCCCATTCATTATGACGAAGCTGTCGATCCCGAAATCCATGTCATTGAGGGCGTCGGCTATACCGTCACCCTGACCCTCGCGCCGGGAATTAATACCGTCACCGGCACGATCGGTTTCGATGGCACGACGCGCGACCGCGATCCATTTAATCTGATCATCGAAGAAGGGCAGCAGATCGAATCGATCTCATTCGCGTACAACACGACGATCTTCGCCAACCCCGGTACTGCGAGTTTCAATTTCTACATCGACGGCACCGGCATCATCATCGATTCGCTGCCGCCAGTCGAGAACGTTCAGGCCACCGGCGTGCCGAGCGACGACCGTGAATTTTATCCGGACTTGATGCCGCTCGGTGACGGGCTGTATTCGCTGGGGCGGGCCGGTTCGGCCGAAACGACGATCATGGAATACGAAGTCGCCTATACCTGGACGATCGTCGTGTCGGGAGACGAACCACCGCCGCCGGTGCCGGACATCTCGATCGACGACGCATCGTTCTGTGTCGATGACGAGTACTTTAATTTCGACGTCACGGCGACCGGTGAAGCGGGCGAAATGATTCTTCGTATCGGCGCCGATACCGACCCCGGTGTGACCCCCAACGAGCGTATCGACACCCACTTCGATGCAGTGACGGGTGAAATCCTGAGCGAGCAGGCACCGATAGCAGAAAGCTATGGCTCACCCCCCTACGACCGCTGGCTCGACGGCGCGGTGGACGGCTACCAAATCATGTCCGTCGGCGGCACGACCTGGCAATATACCGGCCGCGTGCCGCACGGCGCCGGTCGCTTCCTCGCCGGCGACAGTCTCTGGGGCGTATCCCTCGCCGAGGGCGCAGCGAACGTATCGACCGGACCGCTACAGATCGCGGCCTGCCCGCCGAAGGTCACGAAGATTCTGGTACCACAACAACGCGGCGCACCGCCGACAATCGACGGCCAACTCTTTATTAATGAATGGCGCGGCCCCTTCTTCCCGCAGCTCCAGTTTCCGAACGGCAGCATCACGTTTGTGCATGACCTCACACGACTATACCTGCTGGTAAACATGCGCGGTGACCGCAGCAACAACGGGCTGGTTAACGGTGGGCCGGATCAGATGTGGATATTCGCCGACGTCGATGAAGACGGCGCCATAACACCCAACGTCGATCGGCGCTACCGCATGCTGAGCAACACCGGCAATTTCCGCTATGAGACCTACGCGCCGCTCGGCGGGCCGCCACTGAACCCGCCCGTCGCCCGCAGTTTCTCAGCGGCTGAGGAAGGCTTCGGTTGCTTTTTCGCGGACCGCTCGATTGATCCGCTCACCTTCACGTGCGACGCGCATCGCGTGTGGGAAATCGGCCTCGACCTGCTGGAACTGCAGGCCATGGAAGACCAAACGATCCGGCTCGGGTTCCTGGTGCAGTCGGAACTGAATGTCGTCCAGATGCTGCCACAGGATCTGACCGATCTTGCGCAGTTCATCGAAATCGAGATCCAGGGCAAAACCGCGATTACGGACCACGTCGGCTCGCCCCCGGTGGGTCTGATCGACTCACTCGAGATGCGCGTGACCCAGGGTGTGCAAACTGCTGCCAACAGCCTCGACCTCGTCGCGTCACGTGACACCTATGTCGATATTCGTGCCGTCAGTGAATCAGGGCCCGAAAGCCCCATCGCGACAGTATTTGTCAGCCGTGACGGTATCGATGCATTGGGTGCTCCTTATACAAATTACCTGCGACTACTTTACAGTTCTGAACGGGAACCCCCACTGGAAGGACGCTGGCGCTTCCTGCTGAATGATGACCCGGCCGCGGGCGATGTCGATTTTACGTTCTTCGCGCGACAACCGATTCTCAAGGCATCGACGACCGGACCGACGAAGTCTATTTCGTTCGTCGACACGGTGACGCCGACCTATTGGATCGTGCCTATCAATACGGGCGACGGCCCGCCGTCATTGCCGAGCACGAGGTTTCTGGATCGACAGGAACTCGAGACCCGCGCGGCCTTCCCGGTCGCCGACATCAATTTCGTGCGGCGCCCGATCATCAGTGGGAATCCCGACACGAAGGTAGAGGCGAACGCGTTCGTTAACCAGTACGACCAAACCGCCGGCCTCGCCTGGGTGCTTGGGCTGTTAATTACCGGTGAGCCGCCGTTCGATTTGCCCGACCAGGTCATTGGTGCGTTCTCGGCCGCCAAGAATTTCGGTACGACCATCGGCCGCGCCGATCCGGCGTGGATCGACGGCGCCGGCCGTACGCTCTGGATTAAGGACACGGTTGTCGAGGGCGGTCTGCTGCTTGCGCACGAAATCAATCACAATCTCGACCTGGATACGTCGGGAAACTGGGGCCGGCATATCATGGGCTGCGGAGCCGTTGGTATTGACCCGCAATGGCCGTATACGACCTTTGAGATTCAGGAACCGTCCCTGCTGACGGAACCCGTCGTCGATAACGCGGGCTTTTCGCTGATGCCGACGCTGGATATCGATGCGACGACTCCGGATTACATGTCCTATTGTCGCGCCGATTTCGACTTCCGGACATCATCGCAACGCGCGTATCCGTACCAATGGATCTCGCCGTATCGCTGGCAGATACACCTCGATCAAATCTTCGGCACGGCACCGGTAACCCTGTCGGCGGCACGCGCCACATCGCTGTCATCCGCCACGGCAACCGCACTGCCGACCGTACAGGACAGCCTGTACATCTCGGGCAACATCAACATTGATGGCACCGGCTCGCTCAATCCGGTGCTGCGCCAGCCCGGCATCCTGCGCGCCAGCCAGCGACCCGGTGATTTCGAAATTCGCCTGGCCAACTGCGACGGCTCAACGGCCGCGGTGAAATCGCTCGGCGCATCGTTCATCGATGTGGAGGGCGAACCGCGCGATACCCACCCGTTCGCGCTCGTGCTTCCCGACAGCAGCAATCTTTGCGCCGTACAACTGCGGCGCGGCGCGACGACGCTGGCCGAGCAAGTCGCCTCACCCAACCTGCCTCAAGTTGAGATCTTCTCACCGAATGGCGGCGAAGCCTGGGACGGAGAGGTGACGATCGACTGGCTCGCAACCGATGCCGACGGCGGCACGCTGACGGCCGCGTTGCTCTACTCGCCCGATGCCGGCAGTACGTGGCTGCCGATCGAAGGCAACATCGACGGCTCGCAATATGCACTCGACAGCGCATCCTTACCGGGCAGCGACACCGCCCTGATTCGTATTGTCGTCACCGACGGCCTGAACACGGTCAGCGATACGTCCGACGGTATCTTCAGTGTCGCGCCGAAGGCACCCAGCGTGTCGATATTCGGCCCGGGCCCCGGCAGCGAACTGTTCGCCGGCGAGCTGCAGACCTACCGCGGCACGGCTCGCGACCCGCAGGGCCGGTCATTGCCCGATGTCGGGTTCATCTGGTTGCTGGACGGCGAACCGGTCGGCCTCGGTAACCCGCTCAAGATCGTGCTTGAACCGGGTGCGCAACAACTCGCCCTGCAGACGCAAGGCGACAACGGGCTGATCGGCATGGCCACCCTCGACCTCCCGGTGTCCGACTATGACGCAGACGGCGACCGCGTGCCCGACGACGTAGATGCCTGCCCGGCATCGGTACTGTCGTCGACCATTAGCATCGGTGATTGCGTAACCGAAGTGCCGAACCGACTGCTGGCGAACGGTTGCTTCGTGGCGGAAACGCTGAACGAGATTCTGGAAACCGACTCGGAAAAAGCGGCGAAGAAAGCGTTGAAGAGCATGCACAAGGATGGGTTCCTGGAGCATGACGAGGCGAAGGCCGTCGAGCAGTGCTTGAAAGACAA
>JAJFJS010000065.1 GCA_021773815.1 Gammaproteobacteria bacterium | reverse complement strand
CCGTGCGCGCTCGGGCTCGCGACGCCGACCGCGATCATGACCGGCACCGGTGCGGCTGCCCGTGCGGGGATTCTGATCAAGGACGTCGAGGCATTGGAGCGCGCGCATTCCATCAATGCGGTGATTTTTGACAAGACGGGAACCCTGACAACCGGTCATCCGAGTGTCGTTGATTTGCATGCAGTGAATGACGATGAGACCGGATTGCTGGCAACGGTTGCATCGCTGCAGCAGGGCAGTGAACATCCATTGGCGCGCGCCTTGCTGGCCCGCGCAACCGCTGATGGCGTCGAGCTGTCGTCCGTAAGTGAGTTCAGGAGTTTCACCGGTTTTGGCGTCGCCGGAACGGTGAGCGACGGCAAGGTCATCTCGGGCAACGAACAGTTCATGCGCAACAATGACATTGAGACTGATGCTGAATCCGCGACCGCCGCTGACTGGGAAGTACAGGGCAAGACGGTGATCTGGGTCGCCCGCGAGGGGATCTTGCTCGGCCTTCTGGCCATTGCTGACCCATTGCGACCGGAGTCCGTTCCCGCAATCGCCGAACTCAAGCGGATGGGCGTTCGCACGCTCCTGCTGTCCGGCGACGCCGTGCGTGCGGTGGAGGAGATCGGCCGACAAGTGGGTATCGATGAGGCGCGCGGCGCTGTGAAGCCGGCGGACAAGGCCGCTGAAGTGGAGTCATTGCGCGCCAAGGGCTATCGTGTCGGTATGATAGGTGACGGCATCAACGACGCACCTGCTCTCGCGGCGGCGGATGTAGGCATCGCGATGGGTTCCGGTACGGACATCGCGATGGAGACCGCCGGTGTGACGCTCATGCGGTCAAACCCGGGTCTCGTGCCTGGTGCGATTTCCGTCAGCCGAGCGACATGGAGAAAGATCAGGCAGAACTTGTTCTGGGCGTTCATCTATAACGTGATCGGCATACCGTTTGCCGCACTCGGCTACCTGAGTCCGACGATTGCAGGTGCTGCGATGGCGTTCAGTAGCGTCAGCGTGGTGACCAACTCGTTGTGGCTGCGGCGCTGGCAGCCGAAACAGTTCTAAATTCACCCTGTCGTGGGTGGCAAGACAAGCAAATAGACAAGGAGATATCTGACATGGCAAGTATCAATCTGAAGGTTGAAGGCATTACCTGCGGCGGCTGCGAAAATAGCATCCAGAATGCGTTGTTGGCGCAGGCCGGCGTGGGGACGGTGAAAGCCAGCCACGAGAGCGGCACGGTGCAGATCCAGTTTGATGCCGACGTGATTCGGCAGGATGCATTGGAGCAGGCGATCGCGGCCGCCGGTTTTGACGTGGTCATGAGCTGAGCGCCACACGCGATTCATGATGCCCGGCGCCGTTTTCTGATTGTTTGCGTTCTCTGGCATCCGTATGGGCAATCGGATGAAGAACGGTGATGCCGGAGGCATCGGCGATCTTGAAATGACCAAATCAATACTCATTGTTGAAGATCATCGAGACCTCGCCACTGTCGTAAAGCGACATCTGGTCGAACTGGGTTGCGATGTGGTAATCGTAAGTGACGGTCCCTCTGCGGTGCAGGCTGCGGAAACGCGGTCCTTTGATCTCATCTTGCTTGATCTCATGCTGCCCGGTTTCAACGGACTCGAGGTTTGCAGGCGATTGCGCGAACGGATTCCGTATGTGCCCATTCTAATGTTGACCGCCAAGTCCAGTGAGCTCGACAAGGTCATAGGCCTGGAGACCGGTGCGGATGACTATCTGACGAAGCCATTCAGCATCAAGGAATTGTTGGCCAGAGTGAAGGCGATTTTTCGACGTATGGAAGCACTTGCCGCGGCACCAGAACAAGACCCGGCAATAGTGCAACTCGGAGATGTGCTGAAGGTTGATCCGATCACTCGCAAAGTAACCGTCTACGGTCACGATGTGGAATTGACCAGTAAAGAATTTGATTTGCTAATACATTTTGCCCGAAACCCGGGGCGTGTCTATTCTCGGACTCAGCTGCTGGATGCAGTTTGGGGACATCGCCATGCGGGTTATGAGCACGCGGTGAACTGCCATATCAATCGATTGCGTGCCAAGATCGAGCGGGATCAGCACCATCCGGAATTGATCCAAACGGTATGGGGCGTCGGGTATAAGATGACCGAGTCGCTGCCCAACGGGAACTAGCGTGCCAAAGACTCTATTCGGCCGATTACTGGCGATTGTGCTGGCATTTTGCATGCTGATGACCAGCATTTGTATTGTACTAATGCGGACCTGGCACTCGAATTACCATGCCGAGGCGGACCAGATGGCGGGCAGGGACGTCGCGCAGCGTATCGTTGAGGCCAACCTATTCTTTAATGAAGGCCTGCTCGATGTAAACAACTACCATCGGGCGGTAGCGAACCTGGCGGCTATTAATCCGACCGTCGACTCGTATTTGCTCGATGAACAGGGTCAGATATTGGCGAGTTCTCTGCCTGGCGAGCGCCTCACACGACGCTTTGTTGACGTAACGCCGATCGAGGAATTTCTTGGCTCTGATGTGAGCCTTCCTATATTTGGTGACGATCCGCAGCGTCTGGCTGGTGAAGAGGTCTTTTCCGCCGCGACTATTATCATTCCGGGTTGTCCCGCCAGTTACCTCTACCTGATATTGCATCGCTCGGATGAGGGATCAGCGTTGGCGGCCATTCGTCGTAGCTACACGATTAATGAGACTGTCGGAGTGCTGTTACTCAGCGCTATCTTGGCAGTCTTGGCGACGGTTGTCTTGATGCGCGTTCTAACGCGCAATCTTGGCCATCTTGAGGAAGCCATGGTGGCTTTTCGCGAGTCCGGGTTCACGACACCTCCAGTGCGGTTGGCCTCCGTAAGACCGGGTTGGGGGGATGAGATCGACCGGCTGACCCGGATGTTTTCGGAGCTGGTGGCAAAGATGCAGGTTCGGATGCAAGATTTGAGACATAGCGACGAGATCAGGCGAGAGATTCTTGCGAATGTTTCTCATGACCTGCGTACTCCTCTGGCCGCACTGTCGCTGCATCTGGAAACACTGGCGCTCAAACCGGACTTATCCGCCGAAGAGCGCGGACAGTATCTGTTGACAAGCTTGCGTCAGTGCCAGGGACTCAGTACGTTGGTTGAGCAACTGCTGGAGGCGGCACGCCTTGATGCCGGCCAAGTGCCCTTTGAGCCAGAGCCATTTAATATTGGCGAATTGCTTCACGACGTCGAACAGAAATTTCGGCTTAATGCAGAGAAATCTGGCGTAGAGTTGCGCGTGGACGGCATAGAGACGCTGCCAATGGTTCGCGGTGACATTGGCTTGATCGAACGAGCGCTCGATAACCTATTGGATAACGCGTTTCAGTACACCAAGTCGGGCGACAAGATTTCAATATCAACCGAACAGCTCGATACGGCGGTACGCGTTGCGGTGGCAGATACTGGTACCGGATTTTCCGCACCGGATAGTGAGCACGTTACTGACCGATTTTTCCGCGTAGATAGAAGTCGCGGCCAAGGGTCCGGCCACGCGGGGCTAGGGTTGGCCATTGTCAATAGCATCGCTCGATTACATGGAAGTCAATTAGATATCGACTCTGTCCCCGAACACGGTACAACGGTGTCGTTCGAACTGCCTATCTTGTGAATCCTGACCTTATTTCTGGGCGAACGAATGTCGCGTAGATAATGAGATCTCTGCATCTGCGAAATGTGTGTAGTTATTCGTGTATCCGGTATGTGGTGAAGTATCTTGATCTGTGCGCTCAAGTGCTACGACGATTCTCCTCGAGAGGCCAAAAACTGCGCATTATCAGGAAAGTAAACGATGTCGACCAACCGATCAGCACCAGTCCATTCAGCGTTTCTATGCCACTAATGATGCGAAGATGGTCTACAGGAAATACGTCACCGATGCCGAGGGAGGTATACATGACGATCGAATAATAGAAATAGCTCATAAAGTCGCCCTGAATGGCGCCCACCAGGTTGCCGGCGTCAGTGACTTGCGAAAGCCAATAAAATGCTCCTGCATAGGCTGAGATTTCAAGAAGATGAGCAAGAAAAACGCCGCAAATCGCAAGAAAAACCATGCTCTCTTTCGGCCGGCAATAAGTAGTAAGAAAGAAGGATACCGCGCGCAGGATTGTGTAGTGGATACTCACGGTGATTATGATCATGATGATGCTTACGAACGCAGCGATCAGCATATCGGGTGCCCTCTTTCAGCTTGCTGAAAATTGTTTTTCCGCCGTATCGGGGTCGGTTTCCGAACGGCGGGACTCCTTCCAATAGAGAACGAAGCCATAGATGACGGGCAGGACGAGGAGGCACAGTAATGTTGTTGTCAGCATTCCACCTACCATCGGCGCGGCGATGCGCTGCATGACATCAGACCCGGTACCCGTACCGAGCATGATCGGCAACAGGCCTACAATAGTTGACGTGGCAGTCATAGCCACGGGGCGCACCCGTTGCGACGTGCCGATATGGACTGCCTGCATGATCTCATCTTTGGTGAGTATGTTTTCGTTAACCTCGCCGCGTTGAAAGGCTTCACTTTTCTGCTGTCGCCGTTCGGCTACCGTTTGTTCGATGAATGTCAGCACCAGGACACCCGTCTCTACCGCTACGCCGGCAAGTGCGATGAAGCCCACCGAGACTGCGACCGAAATATTGAATCCTGACCAATAAACGAACCAGAAGCCTCCGATCAGCCCGAAAGGAACCGACAACATGACGATCGTCGGGGCGGTGACGTTGCGAAAATTAAAATACAGCAATAAAAAGATCAGGAACAGCGTAATCGGGATCACGACGCGCAGGCGTGCGGCCGCCCGTTCCATATATTCAAACTGCCCTGACCAGCTAATCGTATAACCGGGCGGTACGTCGACCTGGTCCGCCAGCACTTGCTTGGCTTGCGCGACAAAGCCACCAATATCGGATGTCTTCAGGTCTACATAGACCCAGGCATTCGGCCGGGCATTCTCGCTTTTGATCGACGGTGCGCCGCGAGCGAGTCGAATATCGGCAAGCTGGCCCAGCGGGACTTGTGCGCCGTTCGGCGTGGGGACCAGAACACGCCGCAATCGCTCCGGACTATCGCGTAATTCACGAGGATACCGCAGATTCACAGGGTAGCGTTCCAGACCCTCGACGGTCTCCGTGACATTCATGCCGCCGACCGTTGCCATGAGCACATCCTGCACGTCAGCGATGGTCAGACCGTACCGGGCGATTTCTTCGCGGTTGATATCGAAATCGAGATAGTAGCCCCCAAAAGTCCGGTCGCCGAATGCGGACAGCGTGTCGGGCATAGTTTTCATTGCCTGCTCGATATCTTTGGAAATCCGCTGCAGAACATTGAGGTCCGCCCCGCTGACCTTGATGCCTACCGGCGTTTTGATGCCTGTCGATAGCATGTCGATGCGGGTTTTGATCGGCATCGTCCAGGCATTTGCGAGGCCCGGAAATTTGATTGCGGCGTCCATCTCCTTAACTAAATCCTGGCTGGCCTTTTTCGGGTCCGGCCACTGATCGCGTGGCTTGAGCCGAATAAGTGTTTCGATCATAGCCAGGGGCGCCGGGTCTGTTGCCGTCTCCGCTCGACCGGTTTTACCGAACACGGACAGCACTTCGGGGAAAGTACTCAGAATCCGATCGGTCTGCTGCAACATTTCCCTGGCCTTGGTAATCGACATACCGGGAAAGGCCGTGGGCATGTACAGAATGTCGCCTTCATCAAGTGGCGGCATGAATTCGCTACCGAGCTTTGAGGCCGGATAGTAAGTCAGGGCGAGTAAACCAACGGCGACGATCAGCGTGGTTCTTCGCCAGCGCAGCAGGCCGCCGAGAACCGGTGAGTGGATCGCATGGAGCCATCGATTCACCGGGTTTTCTTCCTCGGACCTGATGCGACCCCGAACCAGGAAGCCGGTGAGCAATGGGGCAAGCGTAATCGCGAGGATTGCGGCCGCTCCCATTGAATAGCTGCTGGTAAACGCCAGGGGCTTGAAAAGCCTGCCTTCCTGCGCCTCGAGCGTGAAGATCGCAAAATAGGACGCGACGATGACCAGCAGCGAGAAAAATAGTGCCGGCCCGACTTCGCGCGCCGCAGCACCAATGGTCTGCCATAGCTCCGGAATCGACAATTCCCGGTCCAGTTCCGCTCGGGCACGGGCCAGATGTTTATGCGCGTTCTCCGTCAGGACAATAGGTCCGTCGACCATGGCGCCAATTGCGATAGCGATTCCGCCAAGTGACATGATATTGGCATTCATGCCCTGCGCACGCATGATAATAAAGGCAATCAAAATGCCGATCGGGAGCGATATGATCGTGACGAGCGCGGAACGAAAATGTGCGAGGAATGCCATGCAGACGATGGCGACCAGAATAAATTCGATGATGAGTGTTTTGGTCAAGTTGTCTACTGCATTCTCGATCAGGGTGCCGCGATCATAGACTGGAACGATTTCCACGCCCTCCGGAAGGCCTGCTTTTAATTCTTCCAGCTTTTCCCGCACACCCTGGATCGTAGCAAGCGCATTGTCGCCGTAACGCATGATGACCACGCCGCCGGCGACCTCACCCATGCCATCCAGTTCGACCAGGCCTCTGCGCAGCTCAGGGCCGAGGTGCACGTTTGCGATGTCCTTCAGACGAACCGGCGTACCGTTGGCATCCATGCCGACCGCAATACTTTCCAGATCCTGCAGTGATTTTATGTAACCCAGTCCACGCACCATGTATTCGGTTTCTGCCATTTCGATCAAGCGGCCGCCGACATCGTTATTCGAACGCATGATGGCGTTGCGAACCTTGCTGATGGGAATGTTGTACGCCACCAGCATGTTCGGATCGACCTCAACCTGGTACTGCTTGACGTACCCGCCGACGGAGGCTACTTCGGAAACTCCCGCGACGGTCTGTAGCGGGTAACGCAGATACCAGTCCTGGATGGAGCGGAGCTTCGCCAGATCGTTTTGACCCGTTCGATCTACGAGCGCATATTCATAGACCCAGCCGACCCCCGTCGCGTCCGGCCCCAGGCTCGGCGTCACACCGGCCGGCAGACGCCCGCTGACAAAATTCAGATACTCCAGAACGCGAGAACGTGCCCAATACATGTCGGTTCCGTCCTCGAAAATTATATATACGAACGAGAATCCGAAGAAGGAATACCCTCGCACAATTTTTGCGAAGGGTACCGCGAGCATTGCGGTTGTCAGTGGATAAGTAACCTGATCCTCAACAACCTGGGGCGCCTGGCCGGGAAACTTCGTGAAGATAATGACCTGGACGTCGGAAAGATCAGGAATAGCATCGAGCGGCATGGTTCTTACGGCCCACAACCCCGCGGCTACGGTGAGCGCCGCCGCGAGAATGACCAGAAAACGGTTTTCCAGACAGCTGTCGATGAGCCGCGTAATCATTGGTCAACTTCCCGCATTTTGGCGGTGGCCTCCCGCAGCTTTGACTCGGAATCAATGAGGAATTGCGCGGAGACCACTACATCTTCGCCGGGGGCAACACCTTGTCTGACCTGCGTCCAGCCGTCACTGCTGACTCCGAGTATAATTTCCCGGGGTTCGAATTTTCCGGGTTCGCGCTGAATAAATATCTGCTCACGCGTCCCGGATCGAATGATCGCTTCGGATGGCACGGCGATCACATCCGGCAGGACCTTCCCCTCGATGGCCACATTCGCGAACATTGCCGGCTTCAGCAGCAAGCCCGGGTTCACGAACTCCATGCGAACCTTGATCGTACGCGTCAGGCTTTCCGCGTAGGGATAGATGTAGATCAGCTTGCCTTCGAAGACTTTGTCGGGCAGTCCCGTAAGCGTTAAGTTGGCTGAGTCGCCGACAGCGATCCAGGAAAGTTCATCCTCGTAAATGTCCACATATACCCAGACCGTAGATAAATCGGCGATTGCGTACAGTTCGGTCTGGGGCGTGACGTACTGACCTTGCCGGGCGCCTATTTTTAAAACAATGCCGTCTGCCGGGGAGTGGATATGAACCTGCTTTTTAATTTCCAGGGTATTCTTCAATTCATCTAGCTGATGTTCAGGCATGTCAAAAAACCGGAGCCTGTCGACAGAGGTTTTAACCAGTTCCTCCGCGCCACGTCGCACATCCGGGAACGGGCTTTTTTCCAGCGTTTTAAGGCTTTTCTGCGCAACCACATATTCCAGTTGTGTCGAGACGAGCTCCGGCGAGTAGATGCCGAGTAACTTGTCGTCCTTCCGGACTGGTTCACCGGTCGTGTCGATATAAAGCTGCTCGATCCAGCCTTCTACCTTGGGGTGAAGCTTGACGAGGAGCCGTTCATCGTAATCCACCCGTCCTACGGTGCGGATCGCATGACCCATGGATCGGCTTTCGGCCTTCGCGATTCGTATTCCGATACTTTGGACGGTGACGGGGTCAACCCGCACGACTCCGGCCGGATCAGAGCCCTGACTGTCGTCAGCATAAACCGGCTTATAGTCCATACCCATGGCATCCTTGGTAGGCACCGGGGATGTCACCTCCGGATTCATGGCATTTCTGTAATAGAGGGGCTTCCTCGCGCTTGACGCCGAAGTATCGGCATTCGCGTCCGGCGTCGTTCGTGCGGCGCCAAGCCAGTAACCACCAGCAGCCGTTACTGAGACAGCGATGATCAGAACGATGCCAAACAATTTGTTATTCATAAAGCTGCTCCGAACCTACTGCGGCCGCAAGTTTCGCAAGCGATTGCTTTGCGCTGCTCATTGCCTCCCAATAACTAATTTGAGCATTATAGAGAGTGATTTCGGCATTCAGCACGTTCAGGAAATCGACCTTATTGACCTGGTAGCCGGATAACATTGCCGATACAGTTTGCTGCGCTTGCGGGATAATGGCGGTTCCGTAGATAGATACCTGGTCACTCGATGCCTGATATTGCGCAAGGTTCAGGGAAATTGCAGCCTGCACTGAGCGGAGTGTGTCGTTGAACGCTTGTTTGCGTTGAAAATATTCACTGCTGCGCTGCTCGACTGCTTTGCTTTGTTTTGCCTTGAAGTAGATAGGGAGGTTGACGCTCAGCATGACTGATGCAAAGTCGGCGCGGCTGCCGCGCACCGGGTCTTCCCCGTCGCGTATGCCGTAACCCGCTGCTAGCTTGAAGTCCGGATAGTAGTCTTTTTTCGCGAGATCCAGTCGCATTCGCGCGGCCTCAGTCAACTCCCGCTGAACGTCCAGTAGCGGCCGTGAGGCCAGTGCCGTCTGCAGTAGCTGGGCTTCGACCGGCAGCTGAGGTAGCTTTATATTCGGCGGCTCCTGTGGCAATCGGATGGGATCATTAGCAGGCCTGTCGAGTAAGGCGTTGAGAATAGCTTCCGATGAGCCGCGCATGCCCCGCAAGGGTAGTTCACGGTTCAGAAGGCGTGATAGTTCCAGTTGCGCGAGCAGCACGTCCTGTTGAAGTCCGTCGCCGACTTTGTACTTAGTTTGAGCGATCTCAACAAAATCACGCATTGTCGCCTGATTTTGTTCGACGATTGTCAGGGCATTATCGAGGTACATGAGTTCCCACCATGCGGTGCGGACATTCGCTACAACTTGCAATTGCATGTCAAGTACTCGTTTCGTAGCGGCATCAGCTTCATATTGTGCGGCGTCTCTTTTAAGGCCGAGTTTTCCGGGAAACGGAAAGGCCTGGCTCAGCGTGAACTGTATCTGGGTCATGGGCTCCTGGTCACGATCGAAGGTGTCGGTCGGGAAATTCAGCGCATTCAATCCGAGAATCGGGTCTGGCAGTGCGCCGACCTGCGACGGTACGGCGCCGAGTGCATCAGACTGTGACTGTAGCTCAGCAAGTCCCTGATTGTTGGTCAGCGCAATTTGCACAGCGCTCTGCAACGTCAGTAGATCGGCATCACCCATTGTCGCTTGATGCTGGGAGCGATCGTCCGCCGAAGATGTCGTTACAGATGTTTCCGATGCTAAGGCGTAGCCGGTGACGAAGCTGAGCAGAGTGATCGCAAGATAAAGTGAGTTTGGCAGCATTTGGGGCATCTTATTATCCTGGGTCCGCGAAGCTATTCACGCAATTGCAAAGGCCGCTGAGAAGTGCGTTTGTGCGGCTTTTCGATAACCTCTTTAAGGCTACTGTTTGGATTGTACGCGAGGTTGTTGTGGGAAAAACAATTTGGCCAATGCCTGTTTGCCATTCGCTGGTAAAAATATCGATCCGTTAGAGCTACACGCCGGATAAATACAAATTGGTCAATTTTAAGTGCCGGGTTTGTGTCTTTTAAGATACTTTTGCGAAACTTTGCGTCGAGTCTTTAAATCAAGTTGAGATTGAAACTATATTCCTGCCCGGTAGGGTTGGCCCAAAACCTTCAATTCACTAAATGGTGTTTTCAGTGGTGTGTGAGGATTGCTACCCGTCTATGCAAACGAGAACTACAATTATTAGGCTAGGGCCTTGTCTGACACTATTGAATTAAAGCGAGTAGACGGTTGGGTTACGGATGTTCGCATCATAGTGTTGCTGGCTTCCGTTATTGCAATTAGCGGGCTCCATTTTATAACCGGCGTTTCGACGAGTGAGGAGCATTTATTTCATGTGCTCTTCAGGCTGGGCTATTTTATCCCGTTGATGCTGGCTGCGCTTTGGTTCGGCGTTAGGGGAGGCGCCTGGTTATCGCTGGTATGCTGCCTGCTTTTGACGGTGCATATCGTCGTGTCATGGTCTGGTAACGTGAATGAGAATATTAATCAGGCCGCAATGATAGTTCTCTTTCCATTTATCGGGATTGGCTTTGGGTTCCTTATCGATCGTGAGCGCGCCGAACGGGATCGGAGGCATCAGCAGAAGAGCCTCGCGCAACGCCGCACCGTTATCGAGTCCATATCATCGTTGTCGGCCGCGCTGAATGCCAAGGACTCGTACACTAGAGATCATAGCGAGGATGTCGCAACACTGGCAAAGAAAATTGGTGGTGAACTCGGGTTATCCGACGAATCCCTCGATCGGTTATATCTGTCAGGTATTGCTCATGACATCGGCAAGATCGGTTTAAAAGATGATGTTCTCTTTAAGCCGGCGGATGTTACTGCAGAAGAAATGGTGCAGATTCGTCGTCACCCGGAAATTGCGGCAGCAATCCTTCGGCCGATCAGCGGCGCCAGCCGCATTGCAGAACTGGTTTTGTGTCACCACGAGCAGCTCGATGGATCGGGATATCCACGGGGTCTCAAGGGTGAGGATATTCCCTTGGAAGCTCGGATACTGACGGTTGCGGACATCTATTCGGCCTTGATCGATGAACGACCGTACAGTCGGGGCATGCGGCGACAAGAGGCATTAAGCACCCTTCATACGATGAGCGGTGACAAGGTGGACGAGACGGTCGTTCGGGTTCTTGAGCGCGTCGTCGGCGCGGTTGGATAAGCTGCATGTTATTCGAATGTGTCTTTGCCGAAACCCGTTCAATTTCCCGGGAGGGCGTGAGAGCCCGCGAATTCCATGACGGGAGGGGGTTTCGACGATTGTCGAGATTTGGGTCATTGCCTATTGCAATTATTGTGGGTCTTCCTTAGGCTCCGGTCTCCATGCGAGGGGTGTCTGTTACATGAGCATTCTGGAGCACTTCAGAAAACATCAGGCGAGGCTCGGCGGCGCTGTATTGGCTTTGTTTGTCGCTGCCTTTTTCAGTTTATTGGTGCAGCCGTGTCTGATGGCGGCGTCGGTCGACGACTGTCACAGTGCTGCGAGTCATCAACTTTCTGTTACCCCTTGCCCGACTGCCGAACATTCGCCCGATGTCGTCTCGCCCAATCCTGGCAACGGTTTCGGGCCGGGCGTCTCCGCCAGCTGCGAATCGATGGCGAATTGTACCGATTGCGCCGGCTTGCGTCCGGTCATCTCCAATCCCGATCTGGAGAAAAAGTTTCTGGTCTGGACCCTTCAATCGGCATACGTACGGCCTGAATCGGTTGCGACTTACCTGCCGACAATTGGTCGAGAATTTGTTCCGTCCCGGGTTCCTCTGTTTATCCAAAATTGCGCGTTCTTGATTTAGAGATCTGCATACACATTCGTGTGAACTAGATCGCGCCGCGATACTTTCGCGAAACTTTCATATTCCTAAGTGACCCGCTGTAGTCGGGTCGACCTTTCCCTCCTATCGGGAAATGCATCCGTTTCACACAATACTCGGAGTATTCGTGTGTTTAACCTGGAGAGCCAGAAATGAAGTCTTCAATGAAAATTGTTGGCAGATTGATGTTTTTCGTAATGATGTCTTTCGCCGTGCTTTCTGTCGCCTGCACGGCTGAGACAGGCGATCAAGCAGGGGCAGAAAACCTGATCGTCTACAAGAGCCCGACTTGTGGCTGCTGCGAAAAATGGATTGGACACATGGAAAGTGCCGGATTCAATGCAACTGTCAAAGAACTGGTCGATGTGACTGAAGTAAAGAATCGTTTCGGTATTCGCCCCCAGCACCGATCCTGCCATACAGCAGTGTCCGAGACGGGCGGGTTCGTATTTGAAGGGCATATTCCGGCATCGATTGTCCGGCGTTTTCTTGCGGCGCCGCCGGCGAACGCGAAAGGACTGATAGTTCCCGGCATGCCGGTTGGCAGCCCGGGCATGGAGTCGGGAAACCACCGCAACCCATACGATGTTCTGCTCCTGAAGGCCGATGGCAACGTTGAAGTTTATTGGCATGTTGACGGCAATGCGGGGACATAAAGTGTCGCGATCGACCCGTCCTGGAAACGGAGGCTTTTCGGTATGAACGCAGAAATGTATTTCATCGGTCGGCGCAGCACCGTGGCTTCATCCAGTCGATCGGGGTTGTGCGGTGTGCTTGCGACAATGGTGATGATCGCGTTTGGCGCCAATGCACAACAGAATATCCCGTTAACGCTGGCCGAGGCCGAGGACCTGGCGCTCGACAGAGAACCCGGGCAGTCGGCATTCCTGGCGCGTGCCGACGCCCTGGATGAGCAGTCCGTTGCGGCCGGCCAGCTGCCGGATCCGCAGCTTCGCGTCGGGCTGGCTAATTTTCCGATCGAATCGGGCGGGTTCGCGACCGAAGGCATGACCCAGGGGCAGCTGGGCTACAGACAGTCGTTTCCGCCCGGAAAAATCCTGAAGGCCAATCGCCGCCAGTTTCAGTCGCTTGCCCTCGAGATGACAGAGAGCGCAGACGGTCGCGGTCGCGACGTGCTGACATCCGTGCGCGATGCCTGGTTCGAGACGTTTTTTTGGACTCGCTCGGATGAAATCGTGACCGAATCACGACCTTTTTTCAGCGATCTGGTCACGATAACCCGGTCTCTGTATGCCGTCGGGCGCAAAGATCAGCAGGACGTGTTGTTTGCCGAGCTCGAACTGAGTCGGCTCGACGATCGGCTCATCGAAATCAACAGACAGCGCGCCCGCGCCCGGGCGGAATTGGGCCAGTGGGTGGGTACCGAAGCGGACCGTCCGCTGGCGATGAAGCTTCCCCTATGGGGACAGATACCGGCGCTGGAAGCATTACATGAAAAACTGCTCGATCACCCGGTCCTGAAAGCGGCCGATGCGCGCATCGGCGCTCGTCAGGCGGGCGTCGATATCGCCAACGAGCGCTATAAACCCGGATGGGCGCTGGATCTGGGCTACGGGTATCGCGACGGATTCCTTCCGACCGGGGAACCCCGTTCCGATTTCGTCAACTTGTCGGTGACGGTCGACCTGCCATTGTTTCGAAAAAATCGCCAAGATCGTAGGCTGGCCGCCGCGTTGAGCGAGCGCCGTGCTGCCAACGAGTCGCGTGAGGAATTGCTGCGCCGCTTGTCGAGTCAGCTCGATGCCGAGTACGCGCGCTGGCAAGACCTGACTCGTCGGGTGGCGCTGTATGAACGACTCATTCTGAATCAGGCCGAAGATCAGGCGCAGGCCGCGTTGTCCGCGTATCAGAGCGACGCCGGTGATTTTAATGACGTCATGCGCGGCTATATCGATGATCTCAATACGCGGCTCGATCACATTCGTTTGCAGGTGGAGCGGGTTCAAAGCTACGCCGTGCTCGCTAACCTCGGAGGGCTTCCTCGATGAAAAAGACAGCATTCGTTGGCGTGTTACTCATTGCCGCTATTTCTGTGGGGATCGGTGTCGGCCGCTGGTGGCTTCCGGTTCCCGGCAGCGGCGACAACGATTCCGCCGCGGCAGAGCAAAGCGTGCTCTACTGGAAAGCGCCGATGGACCCTAACTTCCGCAGTGACAAGCCGGGCAAGTCGCCGATGGGCATGGATCTGGTCCCGGTGTACGCGAATGAGGCGGCGGCTGACGACCTCAGCATCGTTTCGATCGATCCGACTATCGTCAACAATCTGGGTGTGCGCACGGCGTCGGCGGAGCGGGGAATATTGTCACGCCGCGTCGAGACCGTGGGTTACGTCGGCTACGACGAGGATACCCTGCACAATATCCACACCCGGGTGGACGGATGGATCGAAAAGCTGTCGATCAAGGCGGCTGGGGATCCGGTGATGCGCGGTCAGTCGCTTTTCGAGCTCTATTCACCGACGCTCGTGAATGCCGAGGAAGAGTACCTCGCTGCGCTGAACAGCCGCAATACCGCGCTGCACAAAGCTTCCTGGGATCGGCTGATTGCACTCGGCGTGACGTCGCGCGAGATCGAGCGGCTGGACACCGAACGCACGGTGAATCAGCGTGTGCTTATCTTCTCGCAGACCGACGGTTACGTGGCCCGCCTCGGGGTGCGGGAGGGTAGCTATATCACTCCGGCGACCGACGTCATGTCGATCGCTGAGCTCGATCGCGTGTGGATTCTCGTCGAGGTTTTCGAGCGACAGGCCGCGTGGGTAAAAATTGGACAGCGTGCAGAAGTTGAACTTGACTACCTGCCTGGGGAACGCCGGCGGGGCACTGTCGACTATATCTATCCGGAACTCGATCCGATAACGCGCACGCTCAAGATTCGTCTGCGTTTCGATAATCAGGACGAGATACTGCGGCCCAACATGTTTGCCCGCGTGACGATATACGGCACGGAGACGCCACCGGTGGTGCATGTTCCGCGGGAAGCGCTGATTCGAGGTGGCGCCGTAAATCGAGTGGTGCTCGCTCTGGGCGACGGAAAGTTCCGCGCCCAGCCGGTGAAGCTCGGTATCGAGTCGGGGGATCGGATCGAGATTCGCAGCGGTGTTGCCGTCGGCGATCTGGTCGTGACCTCCGGGCAATTCCTGATTGATTCGGAGTCCAACATCGAATCGGCGCTGACACGCATGGAAGACAACAACCCGGATACGAATCCGCCCGATACTCAGACGAAAGCGGAACACGCGGGACACACGATGTCGGCGCAAGACGAGCTGATGGATCACGATATGGAGCCTTCACAGTGATTGCCGGGGTGATTCGTTGGTCGATCGAAAACCGGTTCCTGGTTTTACTGGCCACCGGATTCCTGATTGCCTGGGGCGCTTTGGCCCTGCGCCAGACGCCGGTAGATGCGTTGCCGGATCTCTCCGATGTACAGGTCATCATCAAGACCTCGTTTCCCGGACAGGCGCCGCAAGTCGTCGAGGACCAGGTCACCTATCCGCTGACGACAGCAATGCTGTCGGTCCCCAAGGCGGTCACGGTGCGCGGCTATTCATTTTTCGGCGATTCCTATGTCTACATCATTTTTGAAGATGACACCGACCTTTACTGGGCACGGTCCAGGGTGCTCGAATACCTTAGCCAGGTGACCGGGCAGTTGCCCGATAACGCCAAACCGGCCCTCGGACCCGACGCCACCGGTGTCGGTTGGATTTTCGAGTACGCTTTGATCGACCGCACCGGCCGACAGGACCTGTCACAGCTGCGGACGCTCCAGGACTGGTTTCTGAAATACGAGCTCCAGACGGTGCCGGGGGTCGCCGAAGTCGCCACGGTCGGCGGCATGGTTAAGCAGTACCAGGTGGTCGTCGATCCTGACAAACTCCGTGCTTTCGGCATGACACTCGCCCGGGTGAAGAAAGCGATTCAGTCGGGTAATCAGGAGACGGGTGGATCGGTGATCGAGATGGGTGAGGCCGAGTATATGGTTCGCGCGACCGGTTACCTGCAAAGCCTCGATGATTTGGCCGATATACCGTTGGGTGTCAATGCCAACGGCACGCCGGTCGTGCTTTCCGATATCGCCGAGCTGCGCCTGGGTCCCCAGATGAGGCGCGGTATCGCCGAACTCGACGGTGAAGGCGAAGTCGTCGGCGGCATCATCGTCATGCGCTGGGGCGAAAACGCCTTAAAAACGATCGATCTGGTCAAGGAACGGCTCGCCACCCTGCAGCGCAGCCTTCCGGAAGGTGTCGAAATCGTGACGACCTACGATCGATCGGCACTGATCAAGCGGGCTGTCGAAACGCTGCAGGGTAAATTGCTGGAGGAATTCCTGGTCGTCGCGCTGGTGTGCGCTGTCTTTCTGTTTCACCTGCGTTCCTCATTTGTGATTATTCTAAGTCTGCCGGTAGGAATTCTGGTGGCTTTCATTGTCATGCAGATGCAGGGTATGAACGCGAACATCATGTCCCTGGGGGGTATTGCCATTGCCATCGGCGCGATGGTCGATGCGGCGATTGTCATGATCGAAAACGTGCACAAGCATATCGAGCACGAACCACTGACAGATGAAAACCGATGGCGCATTATGGCTGATGCGGCGAGTGAGGTCGGTCCCCCGCTGTTCTTTTCACTTTTGATCATTACGCTGAGCTTCCTGCCAGTGTTCACGCTGGAAGCTCAGGAGGGCAGAATGTTCGCGCCGCTGGCGTTCACGAAAACTTATTCGATGGCGGCGGCGGCAATACTGTCCATCACGCTCGTTCCGGTTCTCATGGGGTATTTCATCCGCGGCAAGATCACGCCGGAGCACAAGAACCCGATCAACCGGGTGCTGATCGCGGCCTATCGGCCGGTTATTCAAGGCGTGATCCGGTACCCGAAAGCCGTCTTGCTGGCCACGCCGTTCGTTATCGGCATCGGTCTTTGGCCGATAACCCAACTCGGCTCCGAGTTCATGCCGCCGCTCGATGAGGGCGATCTCATGTACATGCCGACGACCTATCCCGGACTGTCAACCGACAAGGCGCGTGAGATCCTCCAGCAGACCGATAAGATGATTCGCAGCCTGCCGGAGGTCAAGAGCGTGAGAGGCAAAATCGGTCGCGCGGAAACCGCAACCGATCCGGCGCCTCTGACGATGGTCGAAACGGTAATTCAGTTGAAACCCCGCGAAGAATGGCGTGAGGGCCTGACCCCGGAGGGCTTGCGTGCGGAACTCGATCGCATCGTCAAATATCCGGGGCTGACCAACGCGTGGGTCATGCCGATCAAGACCCGCATCGATATGCTGGCGACCGGTATCAAGACACCGGTCGGGATCAAGGTTGCCGGACCCGATCTCGACGTCATTCAACGGATCGGCAAAGACCTGGAACGTGTCCTCAAGAATGTGCCGGGTACCGCCTCGGTTTACTCAGAACGTGTTGCCGGTGGTCGGTATGTCGATGTCGACATCGATCGCAAGCGCGCGTCGCGTTTCGGCCTCAACATCAACGACGTGCAGGACATCGTGCGTACCGCGATCGGCGGTCTGAACGTCACGACGACCGTCGAAGGGCGCGAGCGATTTCCCGTGAACCTGCGTTACCCACAGCGTGTGCGGGATTCTGTCGAGCAGCTCAGGCTGCTGCCGATCGTCACGCCGCAGGGCGCACGGATCGCGCTGGCGGATGTGGCCGACGTGGAAGTCGTCGATGGTCCGCCCATCATCAAGAGTGAAAATGCTCGCCTGAACGGCTGGTCGTACGTCGACATCAGCGGCCGCGATCTCGGTTCCTATGTTGCCGAAGCCCAGAAGACCGTTGCCGACCTGGTGGATTTACCCCCCGGCTATTCGCTCGCGTGGTCCGGTCAATACGAGTACATGGTGCGCGCGAAAGAGCGCTTGTTGGTGGTCGGGCCGGTGACCCTCGCCATCATCCTCTTGCTGCTGTATCTGAATTTTCGACGGTTTGCCGAGGTGATCATCATTGTGGGTACGCTGCCGATGGCCCTGGTTGGTGGTGTGTGGCTGCTCTATCTGCTTGATTACCATATCTCCGTTGCGGTCGGTGTGGGTTTTATCGCGCTCGCCGGGGTCGCCGTCGAGATCGGCGTGGTTATGCTGGTCTATCTGAATCAGGCCATTCGCCAGCGCATGGCCACGGCGAAGGATGAAGGGCGTTCCGTGAATATGGACGACGTGCGCCAGGCCGTCATCGATGGCGCGGTACTTCGTGTCCGTCCCATCATGATGACAGTGGCGGCCATTATCGCCGGGCTGCTGCCGATCATGTTGGGCTCCGGCACGGGCTCCGAGGTCATGCGGCGGATCGCCGCCCCGATGGTGGGCGGCATGATCAGTGCGACGGTGCTGACGCTCATCGTGATTCCCGCCATGTTCCTCGTTTGGCGCGAGCGCTCCGTGGTTCGCGCGCCGGCACACGGAATGACATGATGCCCAGAAAACAATTTTATTGCAGTAGGCGCGAGCCGCATGAATCGTCGCATCGTAGTTCAGTCGTGTCTTCGGAAGATAGATTCGAGAACTTTGCGTGCTATTAAATCAGTGCAGGAAAGGACTCTGCAGATTTCGAACTGCGATCAATTCGCGTATTGCGAAGAAATCTGTTGACTTGGTCCTTAGCCATTTGGATGCGGATATCTGATAAGGAGTAAATCATGAACATGTTTGTGGCGAGCGGGCCTGATCTTCGAGCGACGTTCAACAGCAGAATGATTTGCATTAAATTTTTGGCGACGGTTTCTGCTCTGATACTCTCATTCGCGATTGGGTCGAATGGGATTGCGATGGCAGACGAATCCTCGCATTCTTTCGCCGAATCGACTGAGAATGTTGACACGATGGAAAATGCAGACGATGCGCTCGAAGTGACAATGGCTGCACTCGCCGATGAAATGGCGGCCATTCGGCGCACGAAAGATCCGAAGGAGCGCCGGCGCATGATGGACGAGCATCGCGAGAATATGCGCGAGGCACTGATCCAGATGCGCGAGATGGGCGGCGAGGCCATGCAATCGATGATGGCTGAACACATGGGTGTGCAGGACGACATGTCGCCACCTGATAAGAAACGCCTGCACCGCCACAAGCAGTCGCCGGTCACCGGCGGAGGTCGCGCGAGCGGCACGCCGTCGCGCATGACGGATCTCGAACTGCGCCTCGATATGCTGCAGGTCATGATGGAGTCGATGGTCGAGCAGTGCGCTGGCCCCTGACGGTCGATGCCTGAGGGCGGGAAAGGTTTGTCGCCATGTCCGGATCGGATCGAAATTTCTGGTTGACGCCCAACGGGATTGCCGCGGCGGCGCTGATCGCCGCCGTAACCTATTTTTTATTGACAGAACATCGCGCTCACTTTATTACTGCATTGCCCTTTCTGATTTTTCTGCTGTGTCCGGTCATGCATATATTCATGCACCGCGGACATGGTCACGGGCACGGTAAAGGTCATCGAGGGGACGACAGAGAATCGGGCGAGGATTGATTGATGCACGGGGACAATGGCTATGGTTTGTGGTCGCTGGTCATCCTGAACTCGGTGATCTTTATTTTTTTCGCCTTCAGCTTTACGAAGCCCCGGACAAAGACCGATTGGCGTAGCCTCGGTGCATTTTCGGCTTTCGTCGTTGCCTTGTTTGCGGAGATGTATGGTTTTCCATTGACCATCTACCTTTTCTCCGGGTGGCTGCAGTCACGGTTCCCCGAAACCAACTGGTTCAGTCATGAATCCGGTCACCTGTGGCACAGGCTCCTCGGCTGGGACATGGATTCGCACCTCGACCCATTGCATATCCTGAGCAATCTCGTGATTTTCAGTGGGTTCCTGATGCTGGCATCTGCCTGGAATGTCCTGCACGCGGCTCAGGTTCACGGAAAACTGGCGGTACAAGGTCTTTATGCACGAATACGCCATCCGCAATACGTCGCATTCGTGTTGATTATGTTTGGATTCCTGTTGCAGTGGCCAACGCTGCCAACGCTGGTGATGTTTCCAGTGCTTGTATTCGTCTATGTGAGGCTGGCCCGCAACGAGGAGGAACGTGCCGCGGCTGAATTCGGTGCCGAGTATGAAGCTTACATGCGGCGGACACCGGCGTTCATGCCGCACATTTCCGGCAGCGTGGCGACTTCATGATGAAGGCATGGTTCTTCAGGAGTGGTTGATGAATAGTAATTTTCGTATCGGCTTTTACGGTGCGGCCGGGACGGTGACCGGGTCCCGTTACCTGGTGCGGGTGGGAGAAACGTGCGTGCTCGTGGACTGCGGGTTGTTTCAGGGTCCGAAACGTCTGCGTGAGAAAAATCGCAGCCCGTTGCCTTTCGATCCGTCAACTCTGGATGCAGTTCTTTTGACCCATGCCCATCTCGATCACAGTGGTTTTCTGCCCGCGTTAATGAAAGCCGGATACAAAGGACCGGTTTTTTGTACGACGGGTACTGCTGACCTTTTAGGTATTCTGCTTCCGGACTCCGGCCATCTCCAGGAGGAGGATGCGCGCTACGCGAACCGCAAGAGGTTCTCCAAGCATCAGCCTGCATTGCCTTTGTACACTCGTGCCGACGCGGAGGCTTCTCTGCAATTAATAAAGCCGGTTACGGAATCAGTTGCGATTGGTCCGGGTGTTACGGCGGAATTCCATCGCGCCGGTCACATCCTCGGTGCCGCCGCGATTCGTCTGTCGGCAGGGGGGCGACATGTGACCTTCAGCGGTGATGTGGGAAGGACCTGTGACCCGGTCATGCTTCCGCCGGCGGCGTTACCCGAGACTGATCTGCTGGTGGTCGAATCCACATACGGAAACCGCCGACATGCCGACTCGGATCCGACGAAAGACCTGGTTGAATTGGTTTCCCGCACCGCCGAACGCGATGGGGTTGTGTTGATACCCGCCTTTGCGGTCGGCCGAGCGCAAACGATTCTGCACCTGATCGCTGGTCAGAAGGCATTGGGAAAAATTCCGGCCGATCTGCCGGTCTTTCTCAACAGTCCCATGGCCATCAACGCCACGGAGATTTTCTGCAGGCACCATGACGAACAAAGGCTTTCGGATCAGCAATGCGCGGATATGTGTGGCGCGGCGACCTACGTGAATTTGGTGGAAGATTCTATCGCATTGAATAAGCGGCAGGGTCCCATGGTCATCGTTTCTGCCAGCGGCATGGCCACCGGCGGACGCATTGTGCATCACTTAAAGGCGTTTGTTGGCGATCCGATTAACACTCTGCTCTTTGTCGGGTTTCAGGCGGCCGGTACACGCGGCGCGGCGATTCTGAGCGGTGCGAAGCGAGTCAAGATCCATGGTGAAGAGTTTCCTGTGCTCGCTCAGGTTGCCGAAATCTCGGGTTTTTCGGCTCATGCCGATTACCACGAGCTACTGGACTGGATGGCCGAGTTACCGAGGCCGCCTGAGCGACTAATCGTGACTCACGGCGAGCCCGCGGCCCGTGCGGGATTGCAGGCGCACATGCTGGAACGGTTTGGCTGGTCGAGCGATGCGCCCGAGCTAGGCGAAGAAGTGATCTTTTGACAGCTGCCGTGACATGCCTTTACCGATGACGACATCAGTTGGCGCCAATGATCTGCGTGCACGCCGAGTCGGTGTCGACACCTACCAGGAGCCGGTGATTTATATGCACGCCGATTGCAGTGTATGTCGATCAGAGGGATTCACCGCTCAGTCTCGCGTGAACGTTTCTTTAGACGGGCGCAGTATCGATGCGACGCTGAATGTCGTACACGGTGAGTGGCTGCAAACCGGGGAGGCCGGGCTATCGGAAGTAGCCTGGCGACGACTCGGCGCTGCCGAAGGAGTCGCCGTTCACCTGAGCCATGCGGCGCCGCGAGCCTCCTTCGGTCACGTTCGTGCGAAGCTCTACGGGCATGAGCTGCAGGAACGTCAACTGGAGGACGTTGTTGCCGATATTGCCGGAAATCGTTACACCGACATTCAACTCAGTGCGTTCCTGACCGCCTGTACGGGAAACCGGTTGGATCTCGACGAGACCGTCGCGCTTACTCGTGCCATGGTCGAGGCCGGGCAGCGGCTACGGTGGCCGTATTCGATGGTAATGGACAAGCATTGTGTCGGTGGGCTACCGGGTAACCGCACGACGCCGCTGATTGTCGCCATAGTTGCGGCCTCCGGTTTGCCGATTCCAAAAACGTCTTCCCGCGCAATTACTTCACCTGCCGGTACCGCCGATACGATGGCGACCTTGACCCGTGTGGATCTGGACATGGCAGATATGCGAGACGTCGTGGAACAGGAAAATGGTTGCCTGGTCTGGGGCGGCGCGGTCGATCTGAGTCCAGCCGACGATGTGCTGATCCGTGTCGAGCGGGCGCTGGACATTGACAGCGATGCGCAACTGGTGGCCTCGGTGTTGTCGAAGAAAATTGCCGCAGGCGCGACCCACGCGATCATCGACATGCCGGTCGGCCCCACGGCCAAGATTCGGGATGACGGTGCCGCGGATTCTCTTGCACGGTTGCTCACTGACGTTGGAGAACATCTCGGTCTGCATGTATCGGTGATTGTTAGCGACGGCAAGCAGCCGGTCGGTCGCGGTATCGGCCCCGCACTGGAGGCGCGTGACGTGCTGTCGGTGTTACAGGACGATCAACAAGCGCCGGATGATCTTGCGAATCGGGCGATAGAACTGGCGGGCCGGATATTGGAAATTGGTGGCGCAGCACAAGAAGGGTGCGGTAGTGATGCGGCCGCACAGATTCTTGCCAGCGGCAAGGCCTGGCAGAAATTTCAGGCGATTTGTACGGCGCAAGGCGGTCTGCGGGAACCTCCGACGGCCCGGCATTTGCATATCGTCCCGGCAGATCGAGAGGGTTGTATCGAGGTGATCGATAACCGGCGACTCGCCCGCGTCGCAAAACTCGCTGGCGCGCCGGGTGTGGCGGCGGCCGGTATTGAACTTCATGCTCGCTTGGGCGCCCGGGTTTCCGAGGGCCAGCCGTTATTCAGCATTCATTCGGATTCGAAAGGTGAATTGGCCTATGCGCTGACGTACCTGAATCACCAGGAAAGCATCTTCGAAGTCGTGGAGTCTGAGTAGTGATCGATGACCTTATCTCATTGCCGATCGCCCTGAGGCCTCTCGTCAAGAGGAAGAAACGATGAGTTTGCTGTTGGCGGCCATGCCGGGCAATGAGGCGAAGGGCAGGCTCCTGGCAGAGAGGGTGGGCGCGGAAACCGCGGCGCTTACAATGCGGAGATTTCCAGATGGTGAGAGCTACATTCGCCTGGATTCGGAGTGTGCGGATCGGGACGTTATCCTCTTCGCGACACTTGAGCGACCGGGCGCAATGATCTTGCAGCTGCTGTTTCTTGCGGATCTCGTGCGGGAACTTGGCGCTAGACGGGTGGTTCTGGTTGCACCTTATCTCGCGTACATGCGACAGGACAAGCGCTTCCAGCCGGGTGAGGCGGTAACCTCCCGAAGTTTTGCCCGACTGCTGTCGGATCGAATCGATGTACTCGTCACCGTAGATCCTCATCTGCACCGATACCATCAATTGAAAGAACTCTATGCGGCCTGCACCCGAGTTGTGCATGCTGCGCCGCTGTTGGCCGAATGGATCGCGAAGAACGTGGCGCAGCCACTTTTGGTGGGTCCGGATGAGGAGAGTGCCCAGTGGGTTGCCATGGTTGCCCGGGAGGCGGGCGCGCCGTATATCGTGCTCGAGAAAACCCGTCACGGTGACCGGGATGTCACGGTGTCCGTTCCCGATGTCCACCGATGGGCAGAACTTCAACCGGTCCTGCTTGACGACATCATTTCCACTGCGCGTACGATGATCGAGACGACGCAGCATTTAGTCGCGGCTGGCCTGCAGGGGCCGGTCTGCGTTGGGGTGCATGCAATTTTTGCGAATCATGCGCTGGCAGAACTGCAGGCGGCGGGAGTTCGCTCGGTGGTCACGACGAATACGATCACCCACCCGACAAACATGATTGATATCAGCAATTTACTCGCAGATTCGGTATTGGAGGTTCTGGCGTGATTGGCGATCAATCGTATAGAAAAAACCAGGACATGCCGCAATTATGATGTCAGAGCACGTTCATCACGATCATCAGAGTGTCGACCATGGCGGATCGGATCACGCCGGTGGTCATGATCACGGAACGATGATCGCCGACTTTCGTCGCCGGTTCTGGGTTTCGGTAGCGTTGACAGTTCCGGTACTGATTCTGTCGCCGATGATTCAGGGTTTGCTGGGCCTTCGTGAGGTCTTCGCATTCCAAGGTTCAATATACGTGTTGCTGTTGCTGGCGACCTTCGTATTTTTATATGGTGGGTGGCCGTTCCTGAAAGGCATGGTCGGCGAACTGGCAAAACGTCAGCCCGGCATGATGACGCTAATTGCCTTGGCCATCACCGTGGCCTTCGTCTATTCCGCCGCAGTGGTTCTGGGGCTTTCGGGCAAGGTTTTCTTTTGGGAATTGGTCACCCTGATCGACATCATGCTGCTCGGCCATTGGATCGAAATGCGTTCGGTGATGGGGGCATCCGGCGCCCTTGATGCTTTGGTGCGATTGCTGCCGGCTACGGCGCACCGAGTCATGGACTCCGGAGACACGGAAGAAGTGCCGGTCACACAAATTGGCCCGGGCGACGAGTTGCTGGTACGACCCGGTGAAAAGGTTCCGATCGACGGGATCATCCTGAGCGGCCAGTCGAGCTTTAACGAGGCCATGCTGACGGGTGAGTCGCGGCCGGTACGTAAGGGGGAGGGTCAGGAAGCAATAGGCGGTGCTATAAACGGCGAAGGAGCCGTGGTAATCGAAGTGCGCAAGACTGGTGATCAGACCTATCTGAGCCAGGTGATCGACATGGTCAGGCAGGCTCAGGAAACGCGTTCCCGTACCCAGGATCTGGCGAATCGGGCTGCCCTTTGGCTCACCTATATCGCGCTCGGATCGGGTGGATTGACACTGGTGGTCTGGCTGGGAATCGGCCAGGGTTTTTCGTTCGCGCTGGAGCGGATGGTGACTGTTATGGTTATTTCCTGTCCGCACGCGCTAGGGCTGGCGGTGCCGTTGGTGGTGGCGGTCAGCACGCAACTCACTGCCCAAAACGGTCTTCTGATTCGTGACCGGGCGGCCTTTGAACGGGCGCGTAACCTGCAGGCTGTACTCTTCGATAAGACCGGTACCTTAACGGAGGGCCGATTCGGTGTGTCCGATGTGGTCCCTCTCGCCGAAATCGGTGTCGATGACGTATTGATGTGGGGGGCCAGTCTGGAGACTCAGTCCGAGCATCCTATTGCCCGTGGCCTCGTTTCCGAGGCCAAGAAACGTGGGCTCAATCTGTTTCCGGTAGCTGAATTTCGCAACCTGACGGGGCAGGGCGCGGAAGCGAGTGTCGACGGTCGCCGCGTTCGCGTCGTCAGCCCGGGCTACGTTCGTCAACAAGGTTTCGAAATCGCCAGTGAAGTCGTTGAGGCACTCGACGCGCAGGGCAAAACTGTCGTATACCTTTTGTTGGATGACCGACCGGTGGGAGCCATTGCGTTAGCCGACATCGTGCGTCCGGAGTCATTCGCCGCCGTGGAGAGACTCAAACAATTGGGAATCCGCTGCATGATGCTCACCGGGGATGCGACTGCAGTGGCACGCACGGTTGCCGGGGAGCTCGGTCTCGACGATTTCTTTGCCGAAGTTCTCCCGGGTGATAAAGCGGAGAAGGTGCGGGAGGTGCAAAGCCGCGGTCTGACGGTTGCGATGATCGGCGACGGGGTGAATGATGCGCCGGCGCTGATCGCGTCAGATCTGGGGATCGCGATCGGTGCTGGTACGGACGTTGCCATAGAGTCCGCCGACGTAGTTTTGGTGCGCAGCGATCCGCGCGACGTTTTTGCGATCCTTGCGCTGTCTCGGGCAACGTATAACAAGATGCTGCAGAATCTGATTTGGGCAACGGCATACAACGCCGTTGCGATCCCTTTGGCTGCGGGCGTTGCTTATTCATGGGGTGTGATTCTGACGCCGGCCATAGGTGCTGCGTTCATGTCCCTGAGTACGGTTATTGTTGCGATTAACGCGAAGTTGCTCAGCCGCGCGAGCCGATTGGTGGGGGCGCAGACCGGCATGTCGAGCATTTAATCACTGCTGAGCGGGACCGAGATTATGGCCGGTTTGGACAGGTTGCTCCTCACTGTAAACGTCGGCAGCTCATCCTTGCGTTTGGCGCTGTTCAGGCGAGGTCGTCAGCTGCACAGAATCGCCGCGATTCGCTTGGAGAGAATGCAATCCACGGAGTTATCGCTGGCTGAATTTCTTGATAGACATGCAATCGGTGCCGTTACGATCGTGGCTCACCGAATTGTGCACGGCGGTTCGAAGTTTTGTGCGCCACGCTTCATAGACGCCGCGACCGAAGCTGAAATCGCCCGCCTGAAATCGCTCGCTCCCCTGCATAACCCGGTGGCGATGGAGTGGGTGCACATCTGTCGGAAATACTTGGGTCCGGGAATTCCACAGGTCGCCGTTTTCGATACGGCCTTCTTCGCGAATATGCCGAAAGTCGCCACTGACTATGCCCTGCCCCGGGGCCTCTGCGAACGTTACGGCATACGCCGTTACGGTTTCCACGGTCTGGCGCATGAAGCCATGCTGGTCGAGTGGCGGGCACAAACTCGCATAGCGGCGATGGATGCTCGTGTGATCTCGATGCAGCTCGGCGCTGGCTGCTCCATGGCCGCGATTTCCGGTGGGCAACCCGTGGACAGTTCGATGGGCTTTTCGCCGCTGGAAGGGCTGATGATGTCGACCCGCAGCGGTGATATCGATCCCGGCATACCCGCTTATCTGCAACGCGAAGCCGGGCTCACTGCCGGCGAGATTGACCATATGCTCAGCCATGATTCGGGTCTCTTGGGTGTGTCTGGTTTATCCGCGAACATGCAAGACCTACTCGCAAGCGAGAGGCGAGAGGCGAAGATAGCGGTCGAGCTATTTTGCTATCGCGTCCGCAAGTATCTCGGCGCGTATCTGGCGGTCCTCGGCGGCACGGATGCAATTTTGATCGGCGGTGGGATCGGCGAGCATGCCGCATTCATCAGGGAGCGAATTCTCACAGGCTTTGAGTGGGCGGGTATTCGGTTGGATAGGTTGCGAAATATGAACGCGGTTTCAGGTACGGCCGTACACATGTCAGATAGCGGAGTCGAAATCTGGATACTGCCGGCGGATGAAGAGCAATTGCTGTCGGAGGCCGCTGTAAGGGTGGTCGAGACTGTGACTGGGGAAGGAGAGACAGGGCTTATATAGATTCAGGTGTGCACCGGAACTGAATAAGAGATACAGCAATGAAAACAACAGGCAATTCCATCGGTCTATTGACACCGGGTGTATTGAAGTCACTTCATGACTATTGGCGCGCAGCAAATTATCTCTCGGTCGGGCAGATCTATTTGCTTGACAATGCCATGCTAAAACAGCCTCTGACGTTAGAACACATCAAACCCCGGTTGTTGGGACACTGGGGAACGAGTCCCGGGCTGAATTTCATTTATGCGCACCTAAATCGTGTCATCAAGCTTCACGACCTGAATATGATTTACGTGGCGGGCCCGGGTCACGGTGGACCGGCATTGCTGGCTAACATCTGGCTTGAAGGCACGTATAGCGAGTTTTATCCTGGTGTGAGTCGAGATGCCGATGGGATGCGCCGGCTCTTCAGACAGTTTTCATTTCCTGGTGGTGTTCCGAGCCACGTCGCTCCTGAAACCCCTGGCTCAATTCACGAAGGCGGTGAGCTCGGCTATTCTCTTGCCCATGCTTTTGGTGCTGTATTTGACAATCCGTCCTTGATTGCTGCTTGCGTCGTCGGTGATGGGGAAGCGGAAACGGGACCGTTGGCAGCGGCCTGGCATTCGAACAAGTTTCTGAATCCCGCGAGCGACGGCGTGGTTCTGCCAATCCTGCATCTCAACGGCTACAAGATTGCCAACCCGACGGTGCTGGCACGCATCCCGAAGGATGAACTGGCAGGCCTGCTCCACGGATACGGCTATGAGCCTTACTTCGTAGAGGGAGAGGATCCGGCAGCAATGCACAATACGATGGCTGCCACGCTCGACAGGGTCGTAGACGGCATCAAGACGATCCAAAAACATGCCCGTAGCGGCGGTAAGCTCAGCCGGCCGCAGTGGCCAATGATTGTATTGCGCAGCCCGAAAGGCTGGACCGGTCCGCGGGAGGTCGACGGTCTGCGCACCGAGGGTTCATGGCGCTCGCATCAGGTGCCCTTGGCGGGATTGGCCAAATCGCCGGAGCATGTCGCGCAGCTCGAAACGTGGCTGAAGAGTTACCGGCCCGACGAACTCTTTGATGATGATGGCGTGCCGCGTCCGCATTTGACCGCGCTGGCCCCCACGGGTGACCGCCGCATGGGCGCGAATCCCTATGCCAACGGCGGCTTGCTGCTCAAAAGCTTACGGCTACCCGACTATCGGGACTATGCCGTCGACGTGTCGGCGCCCGGCCGCGTGCTGGGTGAGGCCACCCGCACGATGGGGATGCTGCTGCGCGACGTCATGCAACTGAACAAGAGCGCGCGCAACTTTCGCGTATTCGGACCCGATGAAACCGCATCGAACCGGTTGAACGCACTCTTTGAAGTCACGAATCGCGCGTGGCTTGGTGAGTCGAGCCCCGATGACGATCACCTCGCTCCGGACGGCCGCGTGATGGAAATTTTGAGCGAGCATACGTGCCAGGGCTGGCTCGAAGGCTATTTGCTGACCGGTCGCCACGGCCTGTTTTCGTGCTATGAAGCGTTTATCCACATCATTGATTCAATGTTCAACCAGCACGCAAAGTGGCTAAAGGTCAGCAGTCAGGACATTGCCTGGCGTCGCCCCATCGCTTCACTCAACTACCTGCTGACCTCGCATGTTTGGCGGCAAGACCACAATGGTTTCTCGCATCAGGATCCAGGATTTATTGATCATGTCGTTAATAAAAAGGCGGATGTGATTCGTGTTTATCTGCCGCCGGACACGAACTCGTTGCTCTATGTCACTGACCAGTGTCTGCGGTCTCGCAATCTGGTGAATGTCATCGTCGCCGGCAAGCAGTCGCAACCACAGTGGTTGGACATGGATGCCGCGATAAAGCATTGCAGCGCGGGCGCGGGTATCTGGAAATGGGCCAGCAACGACCAGGGCGCTGAGCCCGACGTAGTGATGGCTTGTGCCGGCGATGTGCCGACCATCGAGACACTCGCCGCGGTCGACCTGCTGCGAGAGAATTTGCCAGGACTCAAAGTACGCGTTATCAACGTCGTGGATCTGATGACGCTCCAACCCATGGAGGAGCACCCCGATGGTATGTCCGATCGGGACTTTGATACGCTGTTCACCAGCAATAAGCCGATTATTTTTGCCTACCATGGCTATCCATGGCTCATTCATCGGCTGACCTATCGACGTACCAATCACAATAATCTGCACGTTCGTGGCTACAAGGAAGAAGGTGCGACCACTACACCCTTCGACATGGCGGTCCGCAACGACATTGATCGATTCCATCTCGTCGCGGACGTCATCGACCGGGTACCCAAGCTTGGCTATAGAGCCGCCTATGTGAAGCTGCTGATTCGTGACAAACTCACCGAGCATCGGCAGTACATCGTCGAACATGGCGAAGACATGCCTGAAGTACGTAACTGGCGCTGGCCGGCAACCAATGATGGGTACGGCTGGGATGAACGCGATGCCAAATAGCCACTTGCAGTCGTTAGCAAGGCTCGGCCAAAGCATTTGGCTGGACGATATTTGTCGCGAATACCTCGAGGATGGAACCCTGGCGCGTCTGATTATCGATGATGAAGTGAGTGGCGTGACGTCCAATCCGGCAATTTTCGAGCGAGCGATCGCAGAGTCTCGATACTATGATGCGATTATCGACGAACGTGCACGTTCCGGCGATGGCGTGGCTGATATCTACGAGCGACTGGTCATCGAAGACATTCAGCATGCTGCTGATGTGTTACGCGAAACATATGAGCTTTCAAACGGGGTGGACGGTTTCGTAAGTTTGGAGGTGTCACCTCACCTTGCCCATAACACTGCGGAGACGGTAATTGAGGCGCGGCGCCTTTGGCGCGCCATCGATCGGACGAATGCGATGATCAAGATACCCGCGACCAAGGCGGGACCGCCGGCCATCCGGCAGCTCATTTTTGCCGGCCTCAATGTGAATGTAACGCTACTCTTCGGCGTCGCACGATACAGGGCCGTAATCGAAGCCTATTGGCAGGGCTTGGAAGATCGATTGGTTCTGGATCTTGAAATAGAACAGATTGCCTCGGTCGCCAGTTTTTTTGTCAGTCGGATCGATTCTCTTGTAGATGAAAAGCTTGATGAGACTCCCACACCCGCGGGTATCGGGTTGCATAGAAAGGCGGCCGTCGCGAGCGCCAAACTCGCCCGGCGGGCCTTCAATGCGAGCCTTGAGCAATCGTGTTGGCATTCCCTGGTCGGGCATCGAGCGATGAAGCAACGACTGCTATGGGCGAGTACGGGCACAAAGAATCCGGCGTTCAGTGATGTCAAATACATAGAGGCATTGATTGGTCGCGATACGGTAACGACTGTGCCGATGGCGACGCTGAATGCCTATCGTGATCACGGAGCCCCCCGGCCACAGCTTGATGAGGCACTGGATGCGGCGGAAGCGGTTCGCTTCAACAGGGATCGACCTTGAGAGAGTTGCGGACACACTTGAACGTGACGGCGTGGCGAAAAATTTTGCGCCATTCGATCGACTCATGGCACGGATCGAGTCCCGTCGCTGCAAAGCGCTTGATTCGGCGGAAGAGAACAGATTATGAAGATGGAATCGGTAGCATAACGATTCTCGCTAGGCAGGCCCTCAGGGACAATTTAGCTGCGCCTTTAGGAACGTTTTGACAACGACTGCCGAAAATGGAGTGGTCATGAAGCATTCTTCCGAGTCCGACTATGTGCCCGCATTGGGCTACCACTGGCTTACGCCTTGGTACGACGCGGTAGTGGGTGCGACAACACGTGAAAGTGTGTTCAAGCGAGCGTTGATCGAGCAGGCGCGTTTTGTAACAGGTCAACGGATTCTCGATGTTGCCTCCGGTACCGGAACTCTGGCGATCTGGATCAAACAAAGTCAGCCGCATTGCGATGTTACCGGTATCGACGGCGATCCGGCAATTTTGGCCATTGCATCCAGCAAAGCGCAGAAGGCCGATGTCGTCGTGCAATTTGACCAGGCACTGTCGTATGACCTTCCGTATCCGGAAGCGCAATTTGACCGGGTGGTTTCAAGCTTGTTTTTTCACCATTTGTCATGGGAAAACAAGCAGCGTACAGCGCAAGAATTATTCCGGGTCCTCAGGCCTGGTGCGGAGCTGCATATCGCTGACTGGGGTCTGGCTGCCAACATGTTGATGCGGGGGCTTTTTCTTCTGGTTCAGGCTTTGGATGGTTTCGAGAATACACAGGACAACGTTTCTGGAAAGCTGATTGAGCTTTTTGAGCAAGCTGGATTTATTCAGGTCTCGCAGCGGCAATCATTTGGCACCGTGTACGGAACGATGGCATTGTATAGTGCCGTAAAACCCGGTCAACCGGATGCAGCGGATAGCGAACCGGATTGTTAAGAATCGACTGACCGATCGGATCAGGTACCGATTAATGCCTATTGCTCCAAAGTGTTTCGCGCCGCCTGCGTGAAATATTCAATTAATTATTGTTGACACTGAAGTTCGCTTCAGGGTTAGTCCTTGTGGCCAAAGCGATCGAGGATGTCTGTATTCAGGATTGGTCAAGATGCCGATCAGGGCGGTGGGACGGTCAAATCGATCCGGATTTACAAGAGAAAGGCGCTAATCCCGGAACGATTGCGCACGGTATCGTGCTACCGCCAGTTGGCAGACGGCTGTGCCGGGCGCGGTGTCAGCACGGATACGCTGCGACGGGTCGGAATCGGCCCGTCGCTCAGTTGAGCCTTCAAACGAACCAGCCTAAATATCGACTGCTCACCCTCGACAGTGGTTTGGTTTCGTTGAAAAACTTCGGATTGAATTCGGCTTTCCACTGTCTTTAAGTGTTCAGCCCGTCGCTCGATCGGAGTTGGCATCAAACCAACGCGGTCACTTCCAGATGGGTGTCCATACCAGGTGAAAGTCTGTTATCAATCGATCGAAGCCGGCGTATGCGGCTCTATTTCCGCAGAGATGTGATAACAGACTTCAATTCCGAGACGAGATAGGCCTGGTTCCACCGGCATGACCGGAGTACTTCGACTGCACACCTCGCGCGATCGGTCATTGGCATCGGAATCTTCACAACAGACCTGGCATTTTCAAATACCCGTCGCCAATAGGGCATGACGAATCGGCCCGACTTTGATGCGTCGTACCACTGGGTCACCGTTTCTGCGCCCTGCGGGTTGATCATTGATCTTTGCTCATGTTCACGGTGCAGGAACAATATTTCCGGGACCTGGCAAAACTTGCCCTGCAACGCCAGCTGGCCGAGAAGGACGAGGTCTGAACCCAGGTAGCCGCCAATCAGCGCTGACTTTTTCAGCGCTTCCGAACGAATGATGCCGAAGATTTCATGGACAATGTGTCCGCCGACGGCAAAATACCGAAACCGCACATGCCTCGGGGCATCAGTCAGGTCAAACGGGTAGATATATTCTCTCAGCTCCCGATCTTCAGCATCGATGAATATGGTCCTGGCGAAACAGAGCACGACCTCCGGATCCTGGTCAAGAACGGCGACACAGCGTTGCAGGAATTCCGGCTTGTGCAGATCGTCGTGCGCTGTCCATTTGAAGTACTTTCCGCGTGCCAATCGGAAGGTGTGGTTGAAGTTCCATGCGGCACCACGATTTCGGGCGCTGCGGTGATAGCGAATACGTTTATCCAGTTCGACATATCGCTCGCAAATTGCCTGCGTGTTGTCGGTCGACCCATTATCGGAAAGGATGATTTCAAAGTCGTCAAAGGTCTGGATCAGTAACCCGTCCAGGGTTTTTTCGAGGTATTTCTCCGCATTGAAGACGGGCATGCCGATCGTCAACTTCGGCAACCGTTCCTTCATTGCATGCGCTCCCTGGATCCCGGCACTGCTGTTCAGGCCGGGGAGACCGCGGCCGGGACTGATTGAGTATTCTGGACCCCGATTTCTCTGGTATAGACGGGATTCATGATCACAATAGGTGCGATTCGTATTCTGGCAACGATTCGTCGAATGACGCGTTGAATAGATGTCCGCAGCGCCTGCAGTCGGCGCTGGAAAACTTTCCCCTGTAGCGCCGCGCGTGATTCTGCGGCGGATGCCAACCATACGTTGCAAAATGCGGGCGCGTCGAACGATCGCAATTGCGCGAGTTTCCGGCCGATGCCAACTGGACAAGTATCAATCGGAAGGGACACGGTGGCCTACAGCGCGAGAATGGTCGGCGAAAGTCCCATTGCATTGAGGTCCGCCGTAATTTCATTCGTGTAGATCCGATTCATGACGATTACAGCGTCCGGTCGGTACTCTTTGAGGAATTCCGGCGCAACAATTCTTTGCCCCGTTTTTGGGATGTAATGGTCGTGGCGGTGCGGGTTTATGTCCGCCGCATATTCTATGTAGCGATCGCTGTCCACGGTCGTCAGAAATGACACCGCCTTGGATCCGGAGCCCCACAGGACGACCCTGGCATCGTCCTGCTGCAGTGTAGCCAGGGTATGACGCCACTCATTGATCTTCTTGCTGGACCGAGCCGGAAAAGTCGCCACTAATGATCGGAGATCATCCAGGCTCTCCTCGTTCGCTAAGCGAACGCCAGTGTCCGTGCCGTCGACAGGTTGTGCTTCAATCGTCAGATACTGATCATCGTACTCGGTGGACAGATCCAATATCCGGAAGCCGGCACGTCGAAACAGCGACGCCAGCGAGCCCGGGGAAAAGTATGAACAATGTTCGTAATAGATATCCTCGAAAGCACAGTCCCGGATGATTCGCATCGCCTCCGGGACCTGGAAGAACACGATGGTATCGAGATCGTCTCCGATGCTGGCTCGCAGAGTGCCGATGAAATCGGCTGTGGCGTGGATATGTTCGAGCGTCATTTTGCAGCAGATGAAATCGGCCGAATACTTCGCATACTTTTCGGAATAGAAATCCTTGATAAACGTCAAACGGCCTTTCGCGTCCGATTCAAAACGTTCGTCACGATAACCCGGGTCGAAGCCGATGCCCTCGTTGTTTCCCATTTCACTCAGCAGGGCCAGAAATTCACCCTTGCCGCAACCTATCTCGAGAATTCGGCGGTTGGTAAGACGATGTCGCTGTAACAAACGGTCTGCAAGATCGTGGTGAAACTTTTGGAATACCGGAGAGTATCCCTGCGTTTCTTCGTAGCGTGACGAATACTCAGTTAATGCTGCATCGAACGCCATATTGGAAATGAACCCGCATCCGTCGCAGAAACCGAGATCAATGTCCCCACAGGGGTACGACATCGCTTCTTCCACCGTATCAAATTGCAGGCAGCTATTGGTGGGCACCGAAGGAACCCGGTAGAACGAGGTCATTACGCCGTTCCGGCAAGATGGGCACTGAAACTCACCCACGACTATTTCCTGGCTCCATTTAGAGGTATCCGTTGATTGTGATCATTCGATTCTGTGGGGTCACAGGATTCCGGGCTCCGGTATCGGCACAATAAATTGTCCCCCGCTGGCCTCGTAGGCGTTTTGCTCGGACCGAATCTCGTCTGCGAAATTCCATGCAAGCAACAGTACATAGTCCGGCATCAGTTCGATCAGTTGCTCGGCGGGAAGAATCGGGATTCTCTGACCCGGCATTCGCTTGCCGTGCTTGTGAACATTTCGATCCACTACGAAGTCGATCAGGCCGGTATCGATGCCAATAAAATTGATCAGCGTCGCTCCCTTTGCGGCCGCGCCGTACGCACCAATACGCTTGCCTTCAGCTTTAAGGTTCCTGAGCAATGCGAGCAGAGATTGTTTAACGTGCTGAACCCGTAAGGAAAAGTCTTCGAAGTATCGGATTGTGTCGATACCCAGTGCGTACTCATCTGCCAGTGCTTCCGATACGGATGCTTGCACGTCTTCGATCGGTTCGACGTAAAGGCGAAGCGAGCCGCCGTGAATGCCAAGATGTTTGATTTCGTTCAGATATAGACCATGGCGTCGAAACAGCTTGTCCAGTGCCGTCACCGAGAAATAGCAGAGGTGCTCGTGATAGATGGTGTCAAACTCACAGTGGTCAATCAGTGATTTGAGATAGGGAACTTCGATAACGGCGATACCCGTGGGTTTCAGCAGTATCTTTATTCCCTCGACAAAGCCGTTGGTATCTGCCACGTGCGCGAGAACGTTGTTGCCGTGAACGACATCGGCGAGTTTGCCCTGATCCGCCAGGCGCCGGGCCAGATCGATGGTAAAAAAATCGCACAGGGTGGGTACGTTTATCCGTTCGGCAGCTTCGGCCGGTCCGTCCGCCGGGTCGATGCCCAGCACAGTGATGCCTGACTCGACGTAGTTCTTGAGCAGGTAACCGTCGTTGCTGGCGAGTTCAACCACGAGGCTATCCTGGTCGAGCCTGCGTCGTTCGATCAGGTCGAGCGCGTTATCGCGCGAGTGCTGCAGAAGGAACGGAGAAATCGACGAAAAATATGGATAGTTGTCGGTAAACAATACTTCTGGATCGACCGTCTCGAGAATCTGGACCAGGCTACAGTCGTGACAGAAGGCCACCTTGAGGGGATAGCGCGGCTCCGGCGCATCAAGCGCATCGGCGCTGACCAGGCGGTCTGCCAACGGCGTGTTGCCCAGATCCAGGAATACCTCCAGATTGTCAGAGTCACAGGACCGGCAACGGCTTTCAAATGTTGACGGCACGAGCAACCTTCCCGGTCTCTGTTTTGCTGACCCACCGCAAATCGTCGTCCAGTTTGCCGTCCCTGATCAGTTTTTTGACATGAGCAATTCGCTTGAATCGCTCGCCTTCAAGTTCCTCCAGCGACAGCCCCACTCGCGTATAGGCCTCGAAGAGCTCTTCGATGCCGCGGCGGGCAGTCCATTGGGGCTTAAAGTTGTGCAGGGTTCTGGCTATATGATTGCAGTCAACCCGGTAGTTGCGGGCGTCGGGGCCCGCATCGGCAGCAAACCCCACCTCGCAATTTGGCACGATTTGCCGCACCAGGTCGGCAATTTCCCGAATCCGGTAGTTTTCCGTCGTCGTGCCGATATTGAACGCGGCGTTGTGAATGAGTTGACGGTCGGATTCAAGAATCACTGTGTAGGCTTGCGCAATATCCTGGACGTGCACAATCGGACGCCAGGGAGAGCCGTCGCTTTTCAGGTGAACCTCACCGGTCGTCACCGCCCAGGCCGTAAGATTATTGACGACCAGGTCAAATCGTAACCGGGGAGAGACCCCATAGGCCGTCGAGGCCCGCAGAAAAGTCGGGGAAAATGTCTCGTCTGCCATTGTCGAAACGGCTTTTTCAACACTCGCTTTCGACTCACCGTAAGGGGTTACCGGATTGAAAACGGCGGATTCATCCAGGAAGCTGTCTCCCGCCTGGCCGTAATTGCTGCACGAAGATGCGAACAGAAATCGTGAGACGCCGGATTCCTTTGCGAGCCGGGCCAGCCGGACAGATCCTTCGTAGTTGATCTGTTCTGTGAGGTGTGGACGATAGTCACCAAGTGGATCATTGGAGAGTCCTGCCAGATGGATGATGGCATCGAAATTCGCCAAGTGATCGGGCTCGACATCCCGAATGTCGAGATTGAGCAGCGGCACGTCGATGATCTCGCCGGCAAAGGTACAATCCCGGTAGAGATCTGAATCGAGGCCCGTGACCTCGTGACCTCTGGCAAGCAGCGCCGGAGTGAGTACCGTGCCGATATAACCGAGATGGCCGGTCAGCAAAATTTTCATTCGCCCCATCATTCTCTCCAAGACTTCCAGGGGGCGTTGCCGCTGTCCCAGAGTTTCTGAAGAACCTCTTTTTCTCGCAGAGTATCCATGCATTGCCAGAAGGCTTCATGGCGGTAGGCCATCAGTTGACCATCTGCCGCCAACCGTTCCAGCGGCGCGTGCTCAAACATGACGTCATCGCCGTCGATGTATTCGAGCACGCCCGGTTCGAGTACGAAAAACGCACCGTTGATCCAGCCCTCAGTGGTCTGTGGCTTTTCTTCAAAGCTGACGATCTGATCGCCATCCAGTTGCAGATGCCCGTAACGTGCGGCCGGACGCACGATTGTCATCGTGGCCAGCTTTCCATGGGAACGGTGAAAGGCGACCAGCCTGTCGAGGTCGACGTCGCTGACACCGTCGCCCCAGGTCAGCATGAATGTTTCATGGCCCAGCCATGGACCGAGGCGCTTAATTCTCCCTCCGGTCAGGGTGGTTAATCCTGTGTCGATCAGGTCGATTGTCCAGTCAGGATTCTCAATCGGGTCGAGATCAACTTCCCCGGTGCGGGTGTGTACGCGCAAATGGCCGTTGAGCCGAACCATGTCCCGTGCCCAGCGCTTGATAAAGTCGCCCTTGTAGCCGAGGGCAATCACGAAGTCGCGATAACCGTACGTGTGATAGTGCATCATGATGTGCCAGAGCACAGGTCTGCCACCGATTTCGACCATGGGTTTTGGGCGAATTTCGGTTTCCTCTGCCAACCTGCTGCCGAAACCACCAGCAAGAATGCCGACTTTCACACGGGCCCCCCTTGGTTTTTAACCTCGCCCTCGATTCACGAGGGGATACAAATTGTTCTCTTAATTCTTCTTCGATATCCGACAAGCCTGGCTACCGTCAGCGGTGGCTGGCGAATCCTGCAATGGAGCGAGTCAACACGTATTTCAGGGTTCGCGTTCCAGCAAATCGTCAGCCTGACTTTCCCGCGCTATAGCTACTGTTATCGTTGCCGGCAGGGCAATCTTTCTTTTAGCGCGGCGCTCGAGTAACCATCAACTGGCACACGAAAAGCCCAAATGACATCGGAGCACTGAACTTCCGAAAACTACTGACGCGTGGCCAGCAGGCCGGCGCTTATCATCGTGCGCCAATATTTTTTTGCTGCGCAAGAATGTTGTTGTTCAAGTTCTTTTTATACTTGGTCTAGCAAGGATAAGCAAGTAAATTCATATGCTTAGATATTTATTGAAATGTGGTATCGGTTGATTTTTGCTCCGCAAGCCAATTGCTATGCGTGATGCTGGATCTTCATCGACAGTGGGGCGTTTCTGCCAATCCCGAGCGTTCTTTCGGGCGCCCCTGGTGACGAGGGAGATAACATAAGCCCACTGTGGCTCGCAGATGCCGCCCGGCGCTGTTCTTTGGGCCGTGGGAGGCTCGCCTTTAGGACGAGTCGGTCACACTTCATAGTGACTAGAGGCGATCGTCGCTGTGGCAGCTCCCACAAACATAGACGGGTGTCCGCACGGTGATCCACATCCAATCAGTTGTCACTGAATCTGAATTTGAATCCGTAACCCGGATCTGAAACAACGTCGTGCCCGCATTCGTTGGTATGCCCGAGATGACACCGACCGGATCCAGGGTCATCGGCAATGGAATCGAGCCACTGACGATCTCCCATGAATATGGGGGGGCGCCACCCGAGGCAGTGAGACCCTGCCACCAATATGGTTGATTCAGAATCGAAATGTGGGGTGCCAAGCCAAGAGTCAGCGACAGGGTTGAAGGGGCCTCAACTGAAATATTCACCGCGGAACTGAGCGTTTTTGCGCCAAGATTATCGACGGATTCTGCTGTCAGGGTATGACTCCCTGCAACAAACGTAGTATTTATTTCATAGGGGAAATCGGTATCCGATTGGATGAGATTTCCATCCTCGTAAAACCGGACCTCGGCGATAGAAGCATTGGTTCCAGTTGCACTGGCTGCAATCAAGACTGAATCCGTATCAGTGAAAATGTCGCCTTCAAGAGGCGACGTGATACTGACCACAGGTAATCGATCTAGAGAAATACCATTTTGGTAAATATCCTGAATCTCGGCGTCTGAAAGGGCGGTCGAATAAATCGCGACTTCATCGATATTTCCATCCCACGGCACGCCGCCGGTGGAATTGTCGCCGATTGCAACCGGAACCTGGGGGTTAGTCGATAGCGCACCAGATTTTCCTTGTGATCCATCGAGTACCCCATCGACATACACTTTCATCTCAGCGCCGTCGTAGACAGCAGCGACATGGGTCCAGATGTCTGTGAGCAGTGGACTGTTGCCGATAAGAGTGCTGGTTTCACCGGCTGTTTTCAGGCGAAAGCGCAGTTTGGCTCCACCGGAATCGATGGTGCTTAGCATCCAGTAATGATCCTGAGAGTCTGTGCCGGTGGTTTTCGCAAGAATGCGGCCGTCCCAGTCCTGTCCGGTAAAACTCCTGGCTTTAACCCAGGCCACGATGGTCATCTCCGAACCGGAAATGTCCAATTCGGCCGGCAATTCAATTCGACTATTGCTGAACGACAGTGATTTTCCACCCGGTAACACATTTTGAGGAATATCGGTCGACGGGCCGGCGCCCACTAACGTTCCATTGAATCCATTCCCGGTGATATCGGCAGCGACCGTGGTATTGCCGTCGTCAAATGACCAGTATGCCGTCAAGTCGGCATCGCCCATGCCGACATGGGTGTAAATTCCGACAGCTATATTGCTGGGCTGCAGAGATTGGCTTGGGTCAAATGTTCTGGCTTTGATGGTTGCCGTCTGCGCAAGATTTATCGGTGCGGAATACAGCAGGGAGCCTTGCGTCGGATCGGATCCGTCCAGGGTGTAGAAAATCTGCGCATTCGGCGTCGAGGTATTCATCGCGACGGTGACGGAATTCGCGAAATATCCACCGGGAGGATTTAATTGCGGAACTGCGGCCCGTATAGAAGTTGGGGAAACGGCCTGATTCTCATAAATGACCAATTTTTGACTGGTGTAGCCGATAGAGATGATGTCCAGGTCCTGATCAAGATCCAGGTCCACAAAGCGCGTGCCGATATGATGGTCCAGTCCACTCAGCCCGTCGTCAATCATCTGCAGGGCCCAACTTGATCCTGTGCCGTCGTTCAGGAACAGAAACACCTTGCCGTCTCCCAGGTGCTCGCCGGCCACAATATCCGGATCCCCGTCGCGGTCCACGTCGGCTGTGTCGACGCTGTAAAACCTTGTTGCGGTAGAAATGAGATGTTCCGCCCACGGCTGATCGGGATTTGATGCCAATTGACCGGGGTTTTCGCCCCACAGTAATCGGGTGCCATTCTCGACGCCGATAACCGCGTCTAAATCACCATCTCCGTCAACGTCAGTCAATTCGAGCCGATCGGTATTTCCGGCTCCCACGGAAACGGCCGGATGTGAGCTCCAATTGGCGCCGTCATTTCGTAGCCAGTTTTCACCCAGATGAATATCCAGATCGCCGTCCCGATCGAGATCAGCGACAGCCACTTGTTCGCCATTAGTCGTACTGGAAAGAACCGACCAGGCCCAGATATCTGTCGTGGGATCGGCGGGGACAGTAAGCATTTGGGTAGTGGTTAGATTGTGCCACGAGAGAACTACCTGACCGTTCCCGCCAGGAACGATGTGCGCGACCTTTACGCCCTGCAGGAAGTCCCCCTGTCCGGACTGGATATTGGCGTGAATGGAGAAATTTCCAGCACCATCATTTTCCCCCCAGACAAAATCCGCGCTATTTTCGACGGCAGTCGTGCCCAGGACGTCTATATCGCCATCCTTGTCGAAATCATAAACTGCAGACGCATCGTTCAGGCCGGTACCGATAGCAAAACGTGACCAGTTCTGGCTGATCGGAGGGCCCGGATTCTTGTACCAATACGGCCCTGACACGATATCTTTCATGCCATCGCCGTCTATGTCGGCAGGGTAAACAAAAGCAGCGTTAATTTGAGCGGTGGAATCAATGATGTATCGTTGCCATTGATCTGTTGCGTAGGGAACCGCAGGAGCCGTGTTGTTGACAAAGAGTTTTACAGGTGCATTGCCGTTGAAATTGGCACCAAAAATCTCTTCATCGCCGTCGTTGTCCATGTCAAATGCACGGAAGCTGTGTGTGCCCAATGTCGTAAATACTTCTTTTGACCAGGTGGTGCCGGCGCCATCCTCGTTTATCAGCAAGTAACCTTCATCGGGATCTGAGCCCTGCGCCATTTCACCGGTGGCGATGTCCATGTCTCCGTCGAGATCGAAATCAGCCACGCGCAGGCTATGCAAGACTCTTTCGACACTCGTTTCGATAATATGCTCGCTCCAAAGGCCGGTTCTGTCTATCGGCGCCTCGAACCAGGCATTGTGAGCAAATTCCCCTGCGGCTTCCGACGGGGTCAGCACGATATCGGTGCGGCCGTCGCCGTTGATGTCCCCGATGCCAATAAACGTATTGCTGACAGACCAGGTGGTTGTGTAGGTGTGGCTGTTCCAGCTGCTGATCGTGCCGGTATTTTCCAGCCATTGATTATTGATGATGATGTCATCTCTACCGTCTTCATCTATGTCATAAACTATCAGGCCTTCGCCGACTTGAGCCTGAATGGTGTAAAGATTGTATGAGCCAGGATTAACCTGCTCAAAGATGTAGACAGCCGTATCATTGTTTTGGTTTCTGGTGACAAGATCAAAGTCACCATCCTGATCCAAATCGCTAACTTCAACATCATGAAGTATTAAGGAGGTCACGCTGAAAGGTGTCCAGGTTGGCCCGTCCTGAAAATATATCTTCATTCCATCGCTGGAATTCAGGGCTATGATGTCTTGATCACCATCACCATCCATGTCGGCGATCTCGTGATCGGTGGAAAACCCGGTGTCAGGGCTCACACTATGTTTTGTCCAGGAAGGATTCTCGTACCAGACGAGTCCACCTGAATCATTGCCTCCGACAAGAAGATCCGGATCACCGTCAGAGTCTATGTCACCCGTGCTCTTGCCCCATGGTGAGACCGGCCCCGCGGAATCGACCTGGATTTCAGTCAATGAAACAGACTGTGCGGGAATCGCGTACAGCATGGCCAAAACGAGTACTTTGTTGATGGATTGAATCATCGGAATTGCCATTGCCGACGCCATACAGCGTCAGCTCCAAATTGGTTTGCGAAGCGGGATATTGGCCCCCGGCTTTGAGGGATCGACGACGATTTCATTAGAATATCTTTCCGTGAAGGGATCCCTTCAGCCGCACAATCCATGCGCCGGTATTCAGAAAGATTGCTGGTGTGCGGGTGATCTAATCGAAGAGTTGCGGCAATTCATCAAGCACGTCACTGTTCTATCCATCAGATTTATCTTCTTTTGAACACTTGGTATTGCATCGGATGGCGCTACGTCCAGCGCAGGCCGCCAAAAAGTGATCAAAGGCTGATCGACTGTCTGTTCGTATCGGCTTACTCGACCGCTTCCGCGACGTCCTTTCGCGCTGCGTCGATAGCGTCATCAATCTTGTTGCCAGTCGTTTCACCGCCTGCCCTGATGTCCTCAGCTGCCTCATCAATTTCTTCGCCGGCTTGTTCCAGCGGGCCCGGCTTTTCGCAGGCCAGGAGAAGGAACGCCATTGGTATCAGCATTAGCCATTTCATGTTGCCTGTCCTTTATTGAGCGATCTTCAACACATTCGTGGGCAAATTGCCGGTACGTCCAATCACGTTTAAGTAGCGCCACGAAAGAGCTTCACGATCGCTATCAGGATGACCGCTCCCACCAGCGACACCAGTAGCCCACTGACGCTCAGGTTCCCCTGGTTAATTGTAGATGTGCCAAAAGCAGCACCAAAGAGCCATCCGCCGAGAGAAGCGCCGATGATGCCTACGACTACGTTGAGAATAATTCCTTGCTGGCCATCCGTGCCCATGACCATGCTTGCAACCCAACCGATCAGGCCGCCGACTGCCAGCCAAATGATGATATTCATGAGTCCGCCCTTTTGCCATCTAACTCCGCGTAGCTTATCTGCGGCTGCAGGTAAGTTCTGTGCGCTGCCGTACAGACGATCCGCCTTACCGTCTATGGGCTCCGTCCATTCTCGGCAGCAGGATAAATTTTTGAAACACAGTGCAGATAGGCACAATCAGGTACCAAGACCACCGCACCCCGAATTCAGGCACAACCGGACAAGCTTCGCCGACGCCGATTAAGTATTTTTGAGACCGCTTCTTAATACCTGGCCTGAAGACCGCCGCAAATCTCCGTGCGATATTTTTCTTTTCGGCGTCGATCTGCGTCCGCAGTATTCTTTCGGCTGACGCTATACAACATGTTCTTTTTCCGGCTCAATTCTCCTCGTTTTTACTCTCTTTCGGTCGTGCATATACAGTTTCCGGCTGTCTGATGCGGCGTGGCGCAAACATTTCCGGCCTGTTTTGCTTCTTCTCCGGTTCGTAAAAGGTTGCCTGAGAAATGCCACCGTTTATGTAAACCTTTTCAACCCCCGTGCCCGTCTCGGCCTCTTTCAGCGCAATAGCGATCTGTATTGGGTTGTATTTTGGCTTCTTCATGCAGCCATTCCGCCTTACCTTCAGGGCAAGAGAAATGGCAGTATTTTCTACTGAAGATCGGTCCGGCTCTAACGGAGGAGGTCATGGGAATCGTTCAATACGCCGTTTTTTCTGTAGAATCGGGCCAAAATAAAGAACGATAGCCACCGATTCAGGAACCTCTCCTATGAGCAGCAGTGAAAACGAAGCTGGCGCGCCGGTAAGCGTGGCGGTGATCGGCGTCGAGAATCTCGACGCCTCGCGCAAATTTTATGCCGGCACCGTGGGACTCGAGGTGGCCGAGACACGGACGTGGAGCGGGCCGGACTTCGAACGCTACTGGCAACTGCCCGCGGGCGCCGAAGCGCGGTGTGCATTCCTCGGGCACGGCGCCGACCCCGTAGGCCGTATTCAGCTGATGGAATTCGATGCGCCCGACCGCAAGCTCGTCCGGTCGCCGGAAGTACGCCGCGCGACCGGGTTGTTCAATCTGAACCTGTACAGCAGCGACATCGCCAGGGACTACGAGCAGCTCAAGTCGCAGGGCTTTCATTTCTGGAGTGAGCCGGCCCGTAATAATTTTGGTCCGGTGGTTGGTGAAACGCTGGAAGTGGCGTTCGATGCGCCGGACGGCGTCGTCATCAACATGATCCAGTTGCTGACCGAAGATCCGAAAACGATTATCGGGCACATCGTGCAGTTCATCAATGAATATGGCCGGACGCCGACCGGCTTTACGTCGGTCGTCACGACGGCGCACAGCGTGCTCGATATGGAGAAGGCGCTGGCTTTCTATTACGGCCCGCTACACATGTCTTTGTTCATCGAATCCATACTCGAGGGCGCGGAGACGAATCGCGCGCTGTGCCTGTCCGCAGACGCGCGGACCCGGAGCGTGATCGTTCAGGGGGATCACGAGTACGGCAAGATCGCGCTGGCAACGCCGCTGAATTATGAGGTGCCGAACCTGGTGCCCGATGCCGTGCCGCCCAATATCGGTTACCTGGCGCAATCCTTCGAGGTCAACGACATCGATGAGACTGCCGGGGCCTGTGCCGACCTCGGCGCGGAAACATTCACGGCGCCGACAGAGATCGACCTGCCGGGCCGCGGCCGGTGCCTGTCGATGATCGTCCGCAACCCGGGCAGCGGCGCGCTGCAGGAGTTGTTCGAGGTCGTCTAGCGTCGCCGGCCCCGGAGCGGTCAATTTTCGGCAGTTTCGGGCCGTCCGGACCGGCCGCGCCCTGACATTTATCAGGAACACCGGAGCCGTAAGAACATAGAATTGAATCGTCCGGATATCCGCTCCGGCGCCCGGAATTCGCGGGCCTGATCACAGACGGTATCGACGACGGTCGGGCGGCGGTTGCTGCCGCGCCCCCATCAGGAGATTGATATGTATTTAGCGACGATTCTTTGGGGTATCCCGCAGGCGATGCGTACCTGCGCGGCCGTGTACCCGAAGTTTGCCGAACGCCTCAAAGAGCGCGATGCGATTGCCCAGTTCCAGCTCAAGGATAAACCCCAGGGCCGCTGGATACAGGTAAAAAACGGCAAGATCAGTTCCGGCGCCGGTATACATGAGAACCCGGATTTCACGATCTTCTTCAAGAATGCGAAGATCGCTGCGAGCTTCCTGACGCCGCCGTTCGACCAGCTCGAACGCATCGACGCGGCGAAAAACTTCAAGCTGACGATGTCGGGCCCGGACGACCTGGTCGTCTGGTTCATGCAGATCGTTGCGAGCATGGAATCGTATACGTGGACAGCCGGCACCGACATGGGCAACGGCGTGACGCGCTATACGAACGGCACGAATGGCGGGCCGATCTTCGTCTACGTCAAGGATGGCAAGATTCTGCGCACGACGTCGATGGACCTGGCCGACGATGATGCCGGGTCTTACACGATCGAGGCTCGCGGCAAAAAGTTCACGCCGCCGCGCCGCACGACGCTGGCCTCGCACGGCGCCTGCCAGAAGTCCATGGTGTATTCAAAGAACCGGATCCTGAAGCCGATGAAACGGGTCGACTTCGATCCCGACGGTGATCGCAATATTCAGAACCGCGGCAAATCCGAATTCGTCGAGATCAGCTGGGAGGAAGCGGCCGACATCGTCTCGAAGGAGATCAAGCGTTGCAAGGCCGTCGGTCCCGGCGCGATCGCGGTTGCCAACGGCTCGCACCATCAGTGGGGCAACCTGGGTCACTATCTGTCCGCATTCAACCGGTTCTGGAACCTGATCGGCGTGACCAAGCTGGTGCACAATCCGGACAGCTGGGAAGGCTGGTTCTGGGGCGCGATGCACCACTGGGGCAACAGTATGCGCCTGGGCGCATCCGAGCCGTACGGCACGGTCGAGGACTGTCTCAAGGAAGCCGAGATGATGGTGTTCTGGTCGAGCGACCCGGATGCGAGCTACGGTTTCGAGGGCACCGAGCGTCGCCGCTGGGCCAAGGAGCTGGGCATCAAGATGGTGCACATCGACCCGTACATGAACCACACGGCGGCACACCTCGGCGGCAAGTGGATTGCGCCGCGACCGAGTACCGATGCGGCGCTGGCCCAGGCGATCTGTCATGTCTGGATTACCGAGGACACCTACGACAAGGAATTTGTCGAGAAACGCACGACCGGTTTTGACGAGTGGAAAGCACACGTGCTCGGCGAGGATGACGGTACGCCGAAGACCCCCGAGTGGCAGGAAGCCGAAACCGGCGTACCGGCACGTGAAGTCCGGGCGCTGGCCCGCGAATGGGGCCGCAAGAAGACCTACCTCGGCACCGGCGGCTGGGGTTGCGGTGTCGGCGGGGCCTGCCGCGGGCCAACGGGTTCGCAGTGGGCGCGCATGATGACGATTCTCGGCGCGATGCAGGGCATGGGCCGGCCGGGTTCCAATTTCGGTAACCTGCAGTTCGGTGCGCCGGTTGACATGAATTTCTATTTTCCCGGTTATGCCGAGGGCAGCATGTCCGGTGACCTGGCCTATAGCGCCAACGCGACCAACAACTATCAGCGCATGCCGCACATCGTGACGATGAGCACGGTCAAGCAGGCGATCCCGCGGGTGTGGCTGCCCGAGGCGATTACGCAGGGCAAGGCGATGGGATACCTGACCGCCGTCGACTCCGTGCAGGGGCAGTTTTTCCCGTTCGGCTATCCGTCGCCCGGGCACGTGCCGGTCGAGATGATCTACAAATACGGCAGCGCGTCGTTCGGCACGATGGTGAATTCGAATCGCTGGGTCAATATGTACCAGCACGAGAGCCTGAAGTTCGTCGTCAACCAGTCGGTCTGGTGGGAAGGCGAGACGCCTTATGCCGACGTCATCCTGCCGGCCTGTACGGTGTTTGAGAGATGGGACATCGGCGAGTGGTACAACGTCGGCCCCGGCTACGTGCACCATATGTATTCGATGAACAACCATCGCGTAATATCGCTGCAGCACAAGTGCATCGAGCCGCGGGGCGAGTCCAAATCCGACTACGACATATTTCTGGCCATTGCCGAGAAGCTCGACCTCGGGGCGGTCTTTTCGGAAGGCGGCAACACGGAACTCGACTGGTGCAAGCGCGCGTTCGAATCATCGGACATGGCCAAACACATCTCGTGGCGTAAATTCCTGAAGAAAGGCTATTTCGTCGTGCCGCCGGAACCGGAAGGCTCGCGGGCGCCCACGGGCATGCGCTGGTTCTACGAGGGCCGCAAGAAGGACGTGCCGGAACCGTATCCGCTGCCGTCTGACTTTGTGTCCAATTACGGCGAGGGTCTGCAGACGCCGTCGGGCAAATACGAGTTCGTGCCCACGACGCTCAAGCGCTTCGACGACCCGGAGCGGCCGCCGGTCAACAAGTACATGCGGACCTACGAGAAACCCGAGGACGACCCGGAATTGGCGGCCTACCCGCTGAAGCTGCTGTCGCCGCATTCGCGTTATCCGTTCCACGTGATGGGCGACGACGAGGGCTGCTTCCTGCGCGACATCCGCGAGCACCGCATCAAGGTCGGCGACCATTACTACCTCGTCGCCCGGATCAATCGGCAGGACGCCGAGGAACGCGGCATCGCGGACGATGACCTGGTTCGGCTCTGGAACAAACGCGGTTCGGTGGTCTGCGCGGCGCAGGTGACAGACCGGTTGCGGCCGGGCACCGTCAGCGCGTCCACTGCGTCGGCCGAGTACCGGCCGACGGGTGAGCCGGGCAAATCGACCGACCTGGGCGGCTGCATCAACATGCTGAACCCGAGTAAATCCATTACCCCGAAAAGCCACGGCATCCGGCCAAATTCGACGCTGATCCAGCTCGAGAAGTGGACCGGCACCGATACCTGGCAGCCCGCAGAAGCGGAGGCAGTGCAATGAGTGCAAAATGGAACATGATCGTCGATATCGAGCGCTGCAATAACTGCCGCGCCTGCTTTCTGGCCGTCAAGGACGAACATACCGGCAATGACTTTCCGGGTTATGCGGCCGAGCAGCCGGCGATGGGCCATAACTGGCTCGATATCGAGCGCAACGAACGCGGTAGCTATCCGATCGTCGATGCGCACTTCATGCCGGTCATGTGCAACCACTGCGATGACGCGCCGTGCGTCAAGGCGGCGAAAAACGGTGCCGTGCGCAAGCGCGATGACGGTATCGTCATCATCGATCCGGTGAAGTCGAAAGGGCAGAAAGAAATCGTCGACGCGTGCCCGTACGGCGCGATCTCCTGGAACGAGGAGAAGCAGATCCCGCAGGCGTGGATTTTCGATGCGCACCTGCTCGATGACGGCTGGACGAAGACGCGTGCCGAACAGTGCTGCCCGACGAATGTCTTCCGTTCGGTCAACGTCGAGGACGCGGAGATGCAGCGGATTGCCGAACGGGAGGGTCTGGAAGTCCGCCAGCCCGAACTCGGCACGAAACCTCGTGTCTATTACAAGAATCTGTACCTGATGACGCAATGCTTTGTCGCCGGCTCAGTCGCTGTGATGATCGACGGCGTCGAGGAGTGCGCCGCGGATGTCGAAGTCGTGCTGAAGAAAGACGGTAGCGAAGTCGGGCGAGCGATGACGGACACGTTCGGCGAATTCAAGATCGACAAACTCGAGCCGAACAGCGGCGCTTACGAGCTGGAAGCAGCCGGTCCGGGCGGGCGGCTCGCGATGACCTGCGAGGTCGCCGAGCAAAGCGTTTACCTGGGCACGCTGACGCTGGGGGACTGAGCCGGCGCCACCCGCTGTCTCGCAGCAGCGGGATTGGTTCGTGTTGGGCCGGACCGGCACCTATAATGCCGTTCCCGCGGCGGACGATTCGCGCCGGTGCGAACGGCTAAAAAAAGACCAACGATGGAGAGCAACATGATTTTTCTGACAGGCGTAACCGGCAAGATCGGCGGCGAAACCGTGAGACAACTGCTGAACAAGGGCGCCAGTCTGCGGGCGCTGGTTCGCGACGAGGCCAAAGCGGCGGATCTGAAGGCCGCCGGCGTGGAACTCGTGGTCGGCGATATTGCTAATGCCGACACGGTCCGCAAGGGCCTCGCCGGTGCCGAAAAGGCGTTCCTGTTGCTGCCAAACGGCGAACAGCAGCAGGCGCACGAGAAGCAGTTTACGGATCTGGCCGTCGCGGCCGGCGTCAAACATCTCGTCAAGCTGTCGTCGATGGAGGCGGTTGCCGATGCAAAGACGCCGATTCCGCAGGCGCACTGGGCTGCCGAAGAGCATATCCGCGCATCGGGTCTGGGCTGGACGATGGTCAAGCCGAATTTCTTCATGCAGAACCTGCTCGCCAGCGCTGCGACGATCAAGGCGCAGCGTAAATTGTTTCTGCCGATGGGCGACGGCACGACCGGCATGGCCGACGCGCGCGATATCGGCGCCGTCTGCGCCGAGGTGTTGACGGGCGACGGGCACGCCGGGCAGAGCTATGAGATCACGGGCCCGGAGGTGCTGACGTTTTACGACGTCGCCGACCGATTCTCCGCGGTGCTCGGCGAAAAGGTCGAGTACGTCCCGCTGCCGATGGATACGTTTCGCGAGAAGATGACCGGTATCCTCGTGCCGTGGCACCTGAATGCCGTCTGTGAACTGTTCCGCGAGATTGCCGAGATCGGCCTCGATCATACGACCGATACGTTCAAAGAGCTGATCGGTCGCGACCCGATACCACTCAAGCAGTTCATCACGGATCACAAGGCAGTTTTCATGTAGACTCATGAGCAGCCATGAACGTGCAGCAAACACTCCAGGCAACCATTGACGAGCTGGTTCAGAAAGGCAAGGGCATACTTGCGGCCGACGAGAGTAACCCGACCATGGCCAAGCGCTTTAAAGCGATTGGTGTTCCATCGACGGAGGAGACACGGCGCAGCTATCGTAGTCTCATTCTGACGACAGCGGGTCTCGGCGAGCATGTCAGCGGTGTCATCCTTTTCGAAGAGACACTGGAGCAGTTGGCTGATGACGGTACTCCGCTGCCGGAGTCGGCGGCACGTCAGGGTATCGTGCCCGGTATCAAGGTCGACAAGGGCAAGGGACCGTTGGCCAATGCGCCCGGTGATGAGATTACCCACGGCCTGGACGGTCTGGAGGAGCGGCTGGAAAAATATCGGGATCAGGGTGCCCGATTCGCCAAGTGGCGGGACGTTTATCATATCTCTGCGTCGACGCCAGGGCGTCTGGCTATCGAGACGAATGCCGAAGTACTGGCGCGCTATGCGGCGATCTGTCAGATGCAGGGACTCGTGCCCATCGTCGAACCGGAGGTGCTCATCGACGGCGATCACAGTATCGAGCGTTGTGCGCAGATCACCGAAGTCGTATTGCACGAAGTATTCCATGCTCTCCATCGGCATCGCGTCGTTCTCGAGCATATGCTGCTGAAGCCCAGCATGGTCATACCGGGCAAGGATCATGCGAGGAAAGCAGAACCGGCCCAGGTGGCTGAATCGACCATCAGAATATTTCGCCGCACGGTGCCGGCGGCAGTCCCGAGTATCAATTTTCTCTCCGGCGGACAGACGCCGGAAGAGGCGACGGCAAATCTCAATGCTTTAAACTGTTTGGGCCCCCAGCCCTGGGAGCTGAGTTTCTCCTACGGCCGTGCGCTGCAGGAGCCTGCGCTAAAAGCATGGAACGGCGATGCGGCAAATGCAGACCGTATGCAGGCGGCGTTGCTGAAGCGCGCCAAACTCAATGGTGCGGCGCGCGATGGCAGGTACGGACCGGAAATGGAGACCTCCGCTTAGTCTCGCGGCGTTTGTTGCCATGGCCGTATAGCCAGTAGCGGGTCAGCCGGTTCCGGCTGTCCCTAGCGCTGCCTTCCGGGCGGCGCTTTACATCCCCCCAAGAACAATTGCCAACTGTTGTCACGTGTTAACAGACCGTTGACAGTAACTCCGATCGGCGACGCGTACAGTCTTAATCTATTGCTTCTGGATATGTCCGGATTTCCGGTTATTACGATAATCGGAGTGTGTCGATGCTCCCGTCAGGGAGTTTAACCGCCCGGCAGGTTTACATGACAGATCCCGAAGCGCAGGACTATCCCTTCGGAGAATAGAAATGACGGAAGCGGTCTTAAACAGCGGCGTCGGCAAGTCCAAACTCTGGAAGCCGCCGATCGTCGGTATCGTCACCTTCGTGCTGATGCTGTTCGCGATCGCACTCGGCCATACGCTGATGGTGCTGATCGAGAACTGGCTGGGTCATGAGACGACCTATGTCGCTTCGATATTCATCGGCGCCGCGGCCATCGTGCTGCTCTGGCAGGGCGTCAAATCCAAAAATGAAAGCCTGCAGACGTGGATCGGCTTTTTTGCCGGGCTCATGATCTGGATGACCTGGGTCGAGTTCTTCTACATGTTCTACGGCCGCAGCAACTGGGGCATGGTGCCGCGCATGGACGGGCCGGACGGCCTCAGCGTCAGCGGAACGTTTCCCGAGTACATGATCATGGGCGCGACCGTGGGCGTCCTGATGCTGATGTTGTGCTTCTACACGTTCGACAAAGATACGCGCTGCAACATGTTCCTGTGGTTTCAGAAAAAATTGCGCATGCAGGAGGGGCTCGGTCCCAGCACGAAGAAAGCGCAGGATCGCAATTACGCCATCATTACGTTCATGGAGACGATTTTCGTCACCTGGTTCTGCTACGCATGGAATCTGCTGTGCTTCGATCCCGGGCTGGTCGGTTCCGGTGATTTGTTCTTTGCTGTCAACATGGCATCAGTATTCGTGGCATTCGTCTGGAGCGGGTATTGTTTTTCCCGCCTGTTGAAGTTCAAGCGGACGTCGACCGCGCTGCGCTATGCGATTCCCGTAGGCAACATCTTCTGGGTGAGTGTAGAGGTAGGCACAAAGTGGAACCTGTTTACCGAGATCTGGGTACATCCGTGGGATTATAAGATTGAGATGTCAGTTGTATTCGGCGCGTTCCTGGTGCTGGCTCTGTTATTGGTGCTTGCACCGAAGAAGCCATCGGAACTCGGTAAGAGCCGGACGAATTAGGATGATGAGAAAAACAATATCAATGAACAGAGCGATCACGTCACTCGCAGTGATGATGGTGGTGATGTTCCTGAGCAATGTTGCGATTGCGGAGAAATTGCGCCTGCCGTCAGGAATGGGTGGTGTGCCGGATATCGGCGCGATACCGTGTGATGTTTTTAGCAAGATGATAGTCGTCGGGCCGCTGGGCACGAGGCGGCTATTGCTGACCTGGGCGCAAGGCTACTATCGGGCGAAATCCGGAAAAACCATCGATGAGATTATCGGAGCGACAGAAAATGCCGGACAAGCATGGGATTTTGCGAGTCTGACCGGACATCTTGTCGACTATTGCGCCGCGAATCCCGAGGACCTCACGTCAGCGGCGGTTGCAGATCTGGGCAAACGGCTTCTCGCTACGCCGGCGAACTAGCTTTTGAAGCTTTTCTGGCCGTTCACAACGTGCCAGGGTTGCTCCGGAATGCCATCGGAAGATGAAGATCGGCAGCATGCCGGCTGAGACTGTGGCCTGTTGACTGTGTGCCGGGGCGAGTCCGCCCGCCTTTTCTGTATACCAAAACTGTCCCGCTATCCGTTTCAATTTTCGGGTGACGGCATCGCCGAGCCACAGTTGGCTGCCGGGCCGATGCGGCAAACGGGGGCCTGAAAAATGGGGCTAGAATTCACTTGACAAGCGCACAGAAAAGCACATGATCGCGCCGCTCTGATGATGGTTGGCCCGGATGTGTTTACAAATGCGGGCATGAATCCGCGGCGTGTCGCCGATCGAAGTAATCAGAGTTTACAGGTGTCGAAACGGCCCCGAGTGCGCTCGGAAAAACCGGAGGATGGTTTGATGTTTACTGGTACCCCGCGCTTGACGCGTTATGGCTTGATCTTGCTGGCACTGCTGGCGCCTTGCAGCGGCTTCGCTGAAGACATCAGGCAGTCTATTTTCCCGACGACGGATCGGCTCATCGAACGAGCCCAGTCGGCCGATGCGCCGCTGTTGTCTCCGGATAACTATGCCGATGCGATGAAGAATTATCGTCGTGCCGAAGATCTGCTCGCACGCGGCAAGTCGCTGGACAAGATTCGCGCGGAACTCGGCGAGTCTCAGGCAGCGCTGACGGCCGCAATCGATGCCAGCAAGCTGGCAAAGGTGACGTTTGCGCCGTCGATTACGGCACGTGCCGATGCGGTGAAGGCTAAGGCGTCGAAGCTGGAGCCAAAGCTCTGGCTGAAGGCGGAATCACAGTTCAAGAACGCGGCGCTTAAGCTCGAAGCCGGCAATGTGAACAGCGCCAGAGATCGAGCCCAACTGGCAACGACCTATTATCGTGATGCGGAGCTGGCGGCGATCAAGACCCTGATTCTGGGTGAGTCGCGCAAGCTGATCGATCAGGCTGCCGACAATCGCGTCGACAAGTATGCCCCTGCGACGCTGGCGAAAGCGGAAGCACTGTTGTCGCAAGCCAGCACCAGTCTGGATTCGAACCGCTATGAGACAGGTGGACCACTGCGGTTGGCGGCCGACGCCGAGTATGAGGCCCGGCATGCAGCTTACCTCGCCGATCAGGTCAAGCGCATTGGCAAGAATTTCACGGAGGAAGACCTGATTCTGAAGTGGGAGCAGCCGGTACTGAATGTCGCGCGCGCGCTGGACGTCACGACGAACCTGAGTGCTGGATTTGAAAAGTCGGCGGCCGCGTCGGTTGCCCGGGCGACGGAATTGCGCGCCGGCAATGAAGATATGACGGCCACCATCGTGGAACTGCGCAGCGCCCTTGGCGGCACGGAAGCGACGGTCCGAGAGACCGAGCGACTGGCCCGTGAACTGGCGAAGGTCGAGGCGCTGTTCGCGCCGTCCGATGCCAGAATCCTGCGTGAGGGCAGTGACCTGATCATTCGCCTGACCGGGTTGAGTTTTCCTTCCGGGCAGTCGGTCATCGAGAGTCGTTACTTCGGCCTGTTGCGGAGCGTGCAGGATGCGATCCAGGTTTATCCGGAATCACCTATCGTGATCGAGGGATATACGGACAGCATCGGCAGCGCCGAGCTGAATCAGTTGTTGTCTCAGGATCGTGCTGATTCGGTACGTCGTTACCTGATCGCCAACCTGGGTATGCCGATCAGTCGTATCGACGCCGTCGGTTACGGTAAGAACCGGCCGATCGCCAGCAATGACACCCCGGACGGGCGTGCCAGGAACCGGCGCATCGATGTCGTCATCAAGAACGCGCGCGCCTGGAAGAAATAGGCTAAACAAGCTCAGGTGAGCTGATCATGAGCCGGCGGTGGCGTTGCCCCCGCCGGTTTTTTTTGGCGGTGTCGCCGGCAACCGGCGAAGTCCGTGCGCCTGATGCGCCCGGCATGTCGGTACGGCACGTGCCGCAACTCTGATACCATCATTGATCCTGATTATTGTTTGCCGACGGGCGTTTTCAATTGAAGTTTTCGGCGGTGACGACAACAGCGTTGATGGGTCCACCGTCGGACTGGCCCCGGTTGTCCCGCACGGGTTACGTGGGTTGGTCAGAAACGTTCAGGTTGTGTCCCAGGTTGTGCAAATAACCATCAAAAAAGGTCTGGATATCCCGCTTACCGGTCGGCCGCGGCAGGTGATCGGTGCGGCGCCGGCGGTGACGCAGGTGGCTCTGCTCGGCGCCGACTATGCCGGGCTGCGGCCACGGATGCTGGTCGAGATCGGTCAGGCGGTGGGCCTGGGCGAGCCGCTGTTCGTGGAAAAACGGGATCCGGCGGTGTCGTTTGTTGCGCCCGGCAACGGATGTGTCGTTGCCATCAATCGAGGGCAACGCCGCACGCTGCAATCGGTGGTGATCGAGCTCGATGAGTCCGCCGCGGCGGAAACCGTCTTTACGCCGCCGGCGTCCGCGGATCCTGCGGTGATTCGGGACCTGCTGCTGCAGTCCGGGTTGTGGACCGCGTTTCGGACCCGGCCCTTTAACCGCGTTCCGGAATCCGCGACGGTGCCCCGGTCGATTTTTGTCACTGCCATCGACACGCGACCGCTGGCGGTCGATCCGGGTGTGGTCATCGCCGCACGCGCCGGTGAATTCGAGCGGGGACTGGAGGCTATCGCCGATCTGTGCGACCGGCCGATCTATCTTTGTACCGGTCCGGACTGGTCGGGACCGGAGGCGGTGAATGAGCGAATCCGGGTCGTAAAATTTTCCGGACCGCATCCGGCCGGTTTGCCCGGCACCCACATCCATTTCCTGGATCCGGTTGCGGCAGATCGGACGGTCTGGCACATCGGTTATCAGGACGTCATCGCCATCGGACATCTGTGCCGCACGGGCCGGTTACTGACCGAGCGTGTCGTGTCCGTCGCCGGACCCGGCGCCGCAAACCCGCGACTGGTTCGCACCCGGCCGGGGGCCAGTGTGTCTGAGTTGATGACCGGTGAGATTCTGCCGGACGGCAATTTTTGCCTCGTGTCGGGCTCGGTTCTGGACGGGTTTGAGGCCGCCGGGCCGCTCGGATTTCTGGGCCGTTATCACCACCAGGTCTCGGTGATCCCGGAAGGCAACGGCCGACGTCTGTTCGGCTGGTTCGCGCCCGGTGGAGGGCGGACCGGTATCGCTGCACGACTTCGGTCGGTCGTGGGCGCGACGCGTCCGCGCGCGCTCACGACGGCGCGCCACGGACGGCGGGCCGTGATGATTCCGGCGGGCGCCTTCGAGCGCGTGATGCCGCTGGATATGCTTCCGACGCCGTTACTGAGAGCACTGTTGGTCAAGGACACGGTGGCCGCCGAGGCGCTGGGCTGCCTGGAACTGGCCGAAGAGGACCTGGCGCTCAGTTCGTTTGTGTGCCCGGCGAAACAGGATTACGGCGCCGCGCTGCGAATTAACCTCGCGCAGATCGAAAAGGACGGCTGACTGTGTTGCGTCGTCGTCTCGAGGATCTGCAAATGCGCGCCGGCGAGGGCCGGCCGCTGCGACGGTTCCGGCCGTGGTTGCAGATGCTGGATCGGTTTCTGTACGCGTCTGCCGGTCGGAACCGGTCCGCACCGTTCGTCAGGGATGTCGTCAGCGTGCAGGGCATGGCCAACAACCTGGTCATTGCAACGTTGCCCTGCTGGCTGATCGGTATGTGGAGCCTGGGTCACCAGTCCAACCTGGCCATGATCGCGCTGGATCTGTCGCAGTTGCCCGGCTGGCGCGGCGGCATCCTGACCGGATTGGGTATCGGCTACGACCCGGGGAATATGTTCGCCTGTGTCGCGCACGGGTTGCTATATTTTTTGCCGGCGTTCCTCGTCGCGCTTGCAGTCGGCTCAATCTGGGATGCGATCTTCGCGGAGCTGCGTGGCAGCTCCGTCGACGAGGGGCTGTTGTCCTGCGCCTGGCTGTTCGCGCTGATCCTGCCCGCCGGCGCACCCCTGTACCAGGTGGGTCTCGGCATGACGTTCGGGATGGTCGTTGGCAAACATGTGTTCGGCGGGTCGGGCCGATACCTGGTCAACCCCGCCGTGCTGGGCGTGACTTTCCTGTTGTTTGCCTATCCCGACCTGGTATTCGGTGAGGGCGCCTGGATACCCGTGCCCGGTTTCACCGCGGCGCTGCCGCTGCAACTGGCCGGCGCCGGGGGTATTGCCGCGCTGCTGGATGCCGGGTTGACGTGGCGTGATCTGTTCGTCGGCATGCGTCCCGGTGCAATCGGCACCACCTCTGTACTGGGGTGTTTTATCGGTGCGGCCTGGCTGGTCATGACCGATACCGCGTCGTGGCGGGTCATGCTCGGCGCGCTGACAGGGATGATCGCAACGGTATTCCTGTTCAACGGCTGGGCCGGCAACGGCAACCCCATCTTCGGTATTCCGTGGACGTGGCACCTCGTCCTCGGCGGATTGGCTTTTGGTGTCGTGTTCCTGGCGACGGATCCGGTCGCGTGTGCGATGACGAATGCCGGACGGTGGATTTTTGGCGTGCTCACGGGCCTGCTGGCCATCGTAATCCGCATCGCAAATCCCTCTCACGGTGAGGGAATTTTGTTCGCGATTTTGCTGGCCAGCCTGTTTGCGCCGGTCATCGACTTCGTCATGGTAGAACTGAACATTCGGCGTCGGCGCAAGCGCCTGGCGGAGACGGCCGATGGATAATGAGAGCCCGTTGAAAGCCATTATGGTCGTGACGGCAACCGCGCTGGTGTGTTCCATCCTCGTTACCGTCACGGCCGTGTCCCTGCAGCCGATTCAGCGCGCTTACCGGGACCTCGAACGAAACCGCCATATCGTCGGGGTCAGCGGCCTGCTGGAGGTGACGGATGATGTTCCGGACCGGCAAATCGTCATGGCTTTTCAGGGACTGGATGCGCGGCTCGTCGACCTGGATCGCGGCGTTTTCGATGATGACGTGAATCCGGATACTTTCGATGCCCGCAAGGCCGCGTCCGACCCGGAATTTGGCGTGCCGATTCCGGCCGCACAGGATATCGCCGCACTGGGTCGGCGGTCGCGGCTCGTGACGGTGTATGTCGTCGAGGATGCGGACGGCCTGCAGAGAATCATCTTTCCGGTCTACGGCAAAGGCATGTGGTCGATGCTGTCCGGTTTTCTTGCCCTCGAAAGCGACCTGAATACGATTGCGGGTATCACTTTCCACGAGCAAGGCGAAACAGCCGGCATCGGCGACCGGATCCTCGCCCCGAACTGGCAGGCGCGCTGGCGCGGTCGCAAGCTGTACGACGCGCAGGACACATTGCGGTTCCGGATCGCCAAAGCGGCCGTCGATCCCGCTGCGCCGGACGCGGCTTTCGAGGTCGACGGGCTGACCGGCGCCACGGTGACCGCGGATGCGGTGACGAACCTCGTGCGTTACTGGTTCGGTCCGCATGGTTTTGCGAAGTTCCTCGACAACTATTCTGCCGCAGGTGACACACGATGATCCGGGCTCGCGATGCATTGTTGAACCCGCTGATTGACGAGAATCCCGTGACGCTGCAGGTGCTCGGGATCTGTTCGGCGCTGGCCATTACCAATTCCCTGTATTCGGCGCTGGTCATGAGCCTCGCACTCACGTCGGTGCTGGCGTATTCCAATGTTGTCATCAGCATGATGCGCCGGCACCTGCCCGCATCGGTGCGCATCATCGTCCAGATGACGGTGATTGCCTCGGGCGTCATCATCATCGACGAACTGCTGCAGGCGTTTGCGCCCGAAACCGCGAAAACGCTCAGTGTCTTCGTGGGGCTGATCATTACCAATTGCATCGTGCTTGGCCGGGCAGAGGCCTTCGCGGCGCACAACAGGGTCGGCATCAGTTTTCTCGACGGGATCGGCAACGGCATGGGTTACAGCCTGGTCCTGATCGCCGTCGCCGTCATCCGCGAACTGTTCGGCGCCGGGACTTTGATGGGTGCGGAAATCCTCCCGACTGTCAGCAACGGCGGATGGTTCGAGCCCAACGCGATGCTGCTGCTGCCGCCCAGCGCGTTCTTTATTATCGGTTTCATCATCTGGGGCATTCGGAGCTGGAAACCCGAGCAGCGGGAACAGCCGGACTTCGCGCCGCTGGCCGCGGACGAGTTGCGGGGCGACTGATGGATCAGCTGCTGGCCATATTCGTTCGCGCCATCTTTGTCGAGAACCTCGCGCTGGCCTTCTTTCTGGGCATGTGCACGTTCCTGGCGATTTCCCGGCAGGTCAAGACCGCCATCGGCCTCGGGGCGGCGGTTATCCTGGTCGAGGGAATTACCGTACCCGTCAATAATCTGATCTATACGTACCTGCTGCGCGAGGGCGCGCTCGGGTGGGCGGGCCTCGGGCATCTGGATTTCAGTTACCTGGGATTGATCAGCTATATCGGCGTCATCGCCGCCATCGTGCAGATCCTGGAGATGGCGCTGAGCCGGTTTTTTCCGGCGCTGCATCAGTCGCTGGGTATTTTCCTGCCGTTGCTGACGGTGAACTGCGCGATTCTCGGCGCCTCATTGTTCATGGTGCAGCGAGACTATGATTTCGTCGAGAGTGCCGCCTATGGCGTCGGCGTTGGCGTGGGCTGGGCGCTGGCGCTCATCGTGCTTGCCGGCCTGCGCGAAAAAATGAAGTTCAGCGACATTCCCGCCGGTCTGCAGGGGCTTGGCATTACCTTTATTACCGCCGGCATCATGTCCATGGCGTTCATGGCCATGGCCGGGATCGAGTTTTAGTGATGCAGGAAATCGTCCTCGGCGTGGGACTGTTTACCGGCATCGTACTGGCGCTGGCGTTGCTGATTCTCGCGTTCCGGGCCCGCCTCGTGCCCAGCGGTAACGTGACCATCACCGTCAATGATGAGCGGGATCTGATCGTACCGGTCGGCGGCAAACTCCTCGGCGCGCTTGCGGCCAATCAATTGTTCGTCCCGTCGGCCTGCGGCGGCGGCGGCAGCTGCGGCCAGTGTCGGGTGACGGTATTGGAGGGCGGCGGCGCGCTGCTGCCCATCGAGGCCTCGCACGTCACCCGGCGGGAAGCGGCCCAGGGCCAGCGCCTGGCCTGCCAGGTGGCGGTCAGCGAAAACCTGCGCATTAGCCTGCCCGAAGCGATCTTCGGCGTTCGTCGCTGGGCATGCACGGTCCGTTCCAATCGCAGCGTCGCGACGTTTATCAAGGAGCTGGTGCTGGAATTGCCGGCCGGAGAAGTCATGGATTTTCGTGCCGGCGGGTATGTCCAGATCGAGTGCACGCCATACCGGTTGCGCTATGCCGATTTCGATATTCCCGCCGAGTATCGGGACGACTGGTCGCGCTTCGGGTTTTTCGGGCTGGAATCGGCCACCGAGACGCCCGTCATGCGGGCCTATTCGATGGCCAATTATCCGGCAGAAAACGACATCGTTATGCTGAATGTCCGGATAGCCACGCCGCCGCCCGAGGCGCCGGAGGGCACACCGACCGGCATCGTGTCTTCTTATCTGTTTGGTCTGCGCCCCGGCGACCAGGTGCCGGTGGCGGGCCCTTTCGGCGCTTTTTTCGCCCGGGAGGGCGCGGCCGAGATGATCTTTGTCGGTGGGGGCGCCGGGATGGCCCCCATGCGGTCCCATATCTATGATCAATTGAAGCGTCTGGGCAGCCGGCGAAAAATCAGTTTCTGGTATGGTGCCCGCAGTCTGCGGGAGGCATTCTATGTCCAGCAATTCGAGCAACTCGCCGCAGAACATGAGAACTTCGAATGGCATCTCGTGTTGTCCAATCCGTTGCCGGAAGATCACTGGCAGGGGTTGTCCGGCTTCATCCACGAGGTCTTGTTCGAGCGTTATCTAAAGGACCACGCGGCCCCGGAGGATTGCGAATTCTATCTGTGCGGGCCGCCGATGATGATCGCGGCGCTAATGAACATGTTCGATGGATTGGGCGTGGAGCAGGATGCGATTTTCTTCGATGATTTCGGCAGTTAGCAGAACCGGTGGAGGGGCCAATGGCGTTGTTTGTCGGTAGTTTCGTCATGTTCTTATTGACGGCGCTGGCCCTGAGTATTGGAATCATATTCAGGGGCCGGTCCATGCATGCGGGCTGCCGCGGAGCGGCGGATCCATCGGCCTGTGCAGCCCGCTGCACCGCAAGCCCGTGCCCGCGGAGACGTTGATGCCGAAGCCGGTCAGAGTCCGTGATTACATGGCGACGCAGCTCGTGACGCTGCGCCCGGACATGGAGATCCTGCGGGCCGTGAATACACTGCTTAAACACGACATCGCCGCGGCGCCGGTCGTGGATGAAGTTGGCAACCTCGTCGGCATTCTGACCGAACGCGATTGTATCAAAGTCGTTTTGAGCGCCGGGTACCATTCGGAATACGGCGGGCAGGTGTCTGAATACATGAGCACGGATGTGCAAACAATCGACGCCGACAACAGCATCGTCGATGCCGCGCGGTTGTTTTTCGGTCACCAGTTTCATCGCTACCCGGTCATGGAGAATGGCCGGCTGGTCGGCCAGCTCAGTCGGCGGGACGTGCTGCGGGCGCTGGAAAAGCTTCGCTAGTAAAAAATTCACCATAGATAACGATAAGGAATCCATCATGCGGGTGCTGATCATCCTGACGATTATTAATTTCCTGGGCATCGGGACGGCGACGGCCACTGATGCGCCTGCGGGCGCCGACAAGGCCGCTGCCTGCCTCGGTTGCCACAACGCGGTTATCAGTCTGAAGGGTCGGGGCGTGAGCGTCATTGCCGCGCAGATGCAAGCGATCCGGGCCGGCGAAGCGCCGCATCCGCCCGGACTTGCCGGTCTGACGGATGACGATATCGCCGCGATCGCCGCCTGGCTCGACGGCGCCTGATGACTGCGTCGTGGCGGATGTTGTTGTGATGCCGATTCTGCAGACGATGCTTCGTTCGCGGCTGGGCGTTCTGCTGCTCGCACTGCTGTTGCTGACGGGCTGCGACGGGAACGACGGCGCTCCGGGTCCGGCGGGCCCCCCGGGACCGCCGGGTGGCATGACCCCGGTGACGATCGGCACCGCGACCGCGGTGACGGCAACAATCGACGGCGTGACGATCGCCAGTCCGCCGGTCATGCGCTTCACGCTTACCGACGGTGGGGGTCGTCCGGTCATCGGGCTGCCGGCCGGTTCCATCAGCTTTGCGATCGCCAGACTGGTGCCGGGAACCGACGGCAACGCCAGCTATTGGCAGAGCTATATCAACGCTATAGAAGCGGCCAACGGCATCGGACCAGGCACCGGGGACCGGGTGCACGCGGTGACGGAAAGCGGCAGCGCGGGACAGCTGGTCGATAACGGCGACGGCACCTACGTCTATACCTACGCGACGGACGTCACCGCCGTTGCCGGCATCCCGTGGCAGCCGGAGCTGACCCACCGGGCGGGATTTGAGATACGCGGTTTCGTCGCGATCGGGAACCCGACCTATGACTGGCAGCCGTCGACGGGCGCCACGACGAATTTGTTCACGCGTGAAATTGTCAGCGATGCGACCTGCAACCGCTGTCATGAAAAGCTGGCCCTGCACGGCGGCGCCCGGTTTCAGAATCGCTACTGCATGACCTGTCACAACCCCGGGTCCGCCGACGCCCAGAGCGGCAATACCGTCGACATGACGGTCATGACGCACCGGATCCATCGCGGCGCCGGCCTGCCGAGCGTTGTCGATGGCGGCGAGTATGCGATCTGGGGTTTCCGGGACATCAAGCACGACTATTCTGGCGTCGTGTACCCGCAGGATATTCGCAATTGCCGGAATTGCCACGATGAGAACGACCCGGCAACGCCGGACGCGGCAAACTGGTTTCGTGTGCCCACGATAGAGGCCTGCGGGTCCTGTCACGATGACGTAGATTTTGAGACCGGCATGAACCATGCGGACGGCATCACCGCCGGCAACGGCGAGTGCACGCTCTGCCACGCGCCGGGCATGACTTTCGGTGTGGCGGAGTCGCACGTGATTGCCGCGCAGGAGTTTGCACAGGCTTTCAAATTCAATATTCTGGATATCGTCAATACGGCGCCGGGCGGCTTTCCGGCCGTCACGGTATCGGTGACCGACCCGACCCGCGGCGATCTGGCCTATAACGTGCAAAGCGATCCCGTGTTCTCCGGCGCTGCCCGGCTGGCCGTGGATGTGGCCTGGACAAACCTGGAGATCAGCAATACGGGCAGCGGCAGCGGGTCGGCGACCGGCGCTCCGGCCCAGCCCCTGCGTCTGAATGTTTTGACCGGCGGGGTCGCTAACGGCGACGGCACGTTTACCGTGACGTCGACAACCGCCATCCCGGGCAACGTGACAGGTTCCGGCACCGCGGCGATGGAAGGCCGGGCGCGCGTCGCCGGATTGTCGGTGCCCGTCACCGGCGTGTCGCGGAGCTTTGCGATCACCGACGGCCTCGCCGTCGATCGCCGTCAGATCGTCGCGCTGTCACGGTGCAACGATTGTCATCAGTCGTTGAGCCTGCACGGCGCCAATCGCACGGACAATATCGAGCTGTGCGTGACCTGCCATAATTCGGACGCAACGGATATCGCTGCCCGCGTTCGCGGCGGAGCCGACAGTTCGAATGCGCCCGACGGCAAGGACGAGGAGACCATTGAATTTAAAACGATGGTCCATGCCATCCATGCCGGAACCGCTCGCGAGAACGGCTTCACCGTCTACGGCTTTTCCGGCGAGCCGCTTGCCTACGGAGCGGTCGTCTACCCGGGAAGACTGGCCAATTGCGAGGGCTGTCACCGGCCCGGCACCTACTACCCGGTCGGCGCCTTTGCGCTGGCCATGACGACAGACACCGGCACGGATCTGGACGATCCCCTGGACGACATCAACATCACGCCCAATGCGGCGTCGTGCTGGGGATGCCATGACCGCGCGGCGGCGGTTGCGCACATGGAGGCCAACGGGGGTGCGTTCGACGTGATGCAGACGGCTGCCGGCACGCTGTTATCCGGATCCCGGGGTACGGTCATCGAAACCTGCGATGTCTGCCATGGCCCGGGGCGCAGCGCCGACGTCAAAGTGCTTCACGGCATCGAATGATCGCCAGGATGCATCGGTGTGCCGTGGCACTGGCGCTGGCATTGTCCTGTTCCGGCATTGTCGGCGCGGCCACCGAAGGCGCGCCCGAATTGCCCGTGTTCAGTCCCGAGGGCGCCAATACTTGCCTGGCATGCCACAACACGCCGGCGGTGACGGGCATATTCCGCTCCGTCCACAGCGCCGCCGCCGATGCGCGGAGCCCGTTTGGGCAGTACCAGTGCGAGAGTTGTCACGGTCCGCAGGGGCAACACCTGCCCCTGCACGGCGATGCCATCATCAGCTTCGGGCCAAATGCCAAAACGCCCGTCGGTATCCAGAATGACATGTGCCTGGATTGTCATGCCGCCACGAAGGGCGACTGGCTGAGCAGTTCGCACGAGGCCGGGGACCTGGGTTGTGCCGACTGTCACGTGCTGCACGCCGGGCGCGATTCGATGCTCACCGTGACAGAGCAGCCCGATCGATGCTACGCCTGCCATCTGCAACAGCGCGGACAGATGTTCAAACCGTATGTGCATCCGGTGCGCCAGGGAAAGATGAACTGCAGCGCCTGCCATGATCCGCATGGATCTGTGGCTGAATTCGAGTTAACGAGCAACAATCTGAATGAAACCTGTTACTCATGCCATGCGGAGAAACGCGGACCGTTTGTTTTCGAGCACCCGCCGGCCGCCGAAGATTGTTCACTGTGTCATGAGGTTCATGGCTCCAATCATCCGGCGATGCTGACGAAGAGGCCGCCGTTGTTGTGCCAGCAATGTCACTCGCAGAGCGGGCATCCGAGCGTCAGCTACACGTCGGGCGGCCTGCCGGGCGGGTCGCCGTCCCCCTTCGTTCTGGCCGGCAGCTGCATGAACTGTCACGGCAGCGTGCACGGTTCCAATCATCCGTCGGGCATTACGCTGATGCGGTAACCTGATGACCCGCGCAATCATCGTGTTTCTGTTCCTGAGCGCGTGGCTATCGAGCGAAGCGCATGCACAGGCGCCCGCGGCCGCGGATCGGAGCTGTGATCGTTGCACCTACCCCGAGGGCTGGTTTTTAGAAACGGAAATCGGCGGCGGCTACGTATCCGACGGCGCCGTCCGGTTCGGTGACTACACGGGGCTCGATGATGCGGGCGGCATCGTCATCGGCGATGTGGCCGCGGAATTCTGGGGGGAGTCGGGCGTTCACTGGCGGTTCGGCGGCCGGGACCTGGGCCTGGATTCCCGGTCCATGGTTATCGACGGGGGGCGTCAGGGCCGGTACGGGTTGCGACTGAGTATCGAGCAGTTGCCCCACGACCGGTTCGAGTTTGCGGCCACGCCATTTATCAATCCCGCGTCGTCTTCGTTGCAGTTGCCCGCCGACTGGGTGCCCGGCGCCACGACCGGCGCCATGTCTGCCCTTAACCAGTCGCTGCGGCCGGTGCAGATCGGCACCGATCGCGAAACCGTGGGCCTGGGGTTGTCCGTCGTGCCGACCTCGCGTCTCGAGATTGACGTCGATTACCGGCATTCGACAAAGGAGGGCACCGGAACCTACGGCGGGAGTTTTCTGAATACCGCAACCATCCTGCCGCGGCCGGTTGACCATGAGACACAGACGCTCGACGCCGGTATGACGTACCGGGCCGACGACTGGAGTGTGCGCGTCGGCTATTTCGGTTCCCTGTTCGACAACGATGCGCCGGCGCTTCGCTGGGAGAATCCTTTTTCGCCGGTCGTGCCGGGCGCCACCGAGGGACAGGCGGCGCTGGAGCCCGACAATTCTTTTCACCAGTTGACGATGTCGGGCCAGTACCGGCCGGTCGGGCATACCCAGTTAACGGGCAGCCTCGCCGTCGGGCGCATGGAACAGGACGAAGACCTGTTGCCGTTCACGACGAATCCCGCGCTGCTGTCGATGTTGCCCGTTCCATCGCTCGACGTGGAAGTGGACACGCTCCAGGCGGTGTTACGGATCGCATCGCGGCCGATGCGCAAATTGCGGCTCCGGGGCGCCTATATTTTTGATGAGCGGGATAACAAGACACCGAGCCTCGATTGGGCGGGGGTTATCGGTGATGCGTTGCCGGCGGCGTCGCGCCGGAACCTGCCCTATGACTACGAGCGATACACCATCGACCTGGAGGCCGACTACCGGTTGCCGTTCGGCATCAAGGCGTACGCGGGCTGGCAGCGCGGCGTCAATGAGCGGGCGTTCACCGAGGTGAACCGGAGTGAAGAAGATGAGTTATGGGGCCGGCTGAAATTCCGGCTCGGCCATCGGGCGGACCTGGCCCTGAAGTATGTTTTTGCCGATCGTGATATCGCCGGTTATCAGCCGGTGGCCGATACCCAACCGCCCCAGAATGCGCGGTTGCGTAAGTACCATCTCGCGGACCGTGAACGCGCGGGGCTCGAGTTGCACCTGGCGCTGCGTCCGCTGGATATCCTTGATTTCAGCCTGGCGGCCGAATTCATGGACGATGACTATGACGACAGCCCGCTCGGTCTGACCAGCGCGCAATATGAATCCGTCTATGCCGATGCCAGTCTGAGTCTGCCCGGGGGTATCGCGCTGTCCGCTCATGGCGGCTATGAGCAGACAGAATCGGCGCAGCGGGGCAGCCAGTCCTTCGCGCTGTCGGACTGGCGGGCGAGCAACAATGATCGGTCGGTGTTTGCCGGGGCGGTCATGACATTGCCCCGGTGGCTCGAGCGCTTCGATGTGCGGCTGGCGTATACCTTTGCGGATTCGGCCGGGGAGATACGCACGGATACCTTCGGCCTGCGAGATGAATTCCCGGAACTGGATACCCGGCTGCATCGGGTTGAAGGTAATGTCGATTACCTGTGGCGGGACGATCTGACCGTCCGGTTCGGTTGGATTTTTGAGGACTACCGTGTCGACGACTGGTCCGTTGATGGCGTCGACCCTGCCACGCTGCCGCGGGTGCTGGGTCTGGGCAACCGGTGGTCGGGTTACGACGTCAACGTCGTCAGCCTGTCATTGCGCTACAGCTGGAGCGGATCGAAATAGCCGGGCCGGCGGCGCCCGCCTAGCGTTCCACCAGTTCCACGCGCCGGTTCCGGTCGCGGCCGGCATCGGAATCGTTGGCAAAAACCGGCGCCAGCGGGCCGACGCCGTGCGGCTGCAGCCGGTCGCCGGCGATTCCGTAATCGTGTTTCAATGCGTCGGCTACCGCTCGTGCGCGATCCGCCGACAGGCCCTGGTTATAAGCAAAAGTGCCTTTCGAGTCGGTATGCCCGACAACGAAGAACGTCTTGTCCGGATGCGCCGCCAGGTATTGCGCGATTGCCTCGAGCGCCGGCTTCGATTCCGCCTTTAGTGTCGCCTTGTCGAAATCGAAAACAATGCCGTCGAGGACGACCCGCCCGTATTCGACCATGTCGTTACCGATGGCTTCGGCATCCACGGCGATCAGCCCGGTTTGGGCCGCCTCGACTTCGATAATATCGACGAGCGTGCCGACATATTCGGCGCTGTGTTGTTCGATATTGATGACGACATAGGCCGTCCCGGCGGCACGTTCCCGCCGCGCGATGATGGCCGCGCTGCCGCCCTGCGAGGAGGTGCCGGCCGCCAGCGTGTTGACGTCCGGGTCCGACTCCTGCCACGGATTCGTCGTCAGCACGATGCCCTGCCACGTGCGCCCGCCGACTTCGCCTGCGCCGACCCGGGTGCGCGGCGAACCCTCGCCAATAATCTCGAACTCCGCCGCCTTCAGGGCATCTGAATAGTTTTTCCAGATCTCTTCATGCGTCCGGTCATTGCCTTCATAGGCGTAGAAGATCCGTGTCACGCGCCCCTGCGTCTCGATCCACTCGCCGATTGTCCGGTAGCCCGTGACGGGCCCGGCCGGCACCTTGTACGGCATGAAATTCTCGACCGCGTACCAGCGGATTTCCTGGCCGGGATACCGGCTGACCATCGGGTGATCCGCCGCACCGGGATCGTCGCCGGCCATTGCAAATGGTCCCGCGAGCCAGCCGGCCAGCGCGAGTACGATCATCCCCGGAATCCCGCAAAAGTACTTCATCGATACCCCTCGATCGTTGTCGTGCCGTTCGAATACCCGTGCCGAAAAGATGCGGTTATACATTGTCGAGTACGCCGAATCGAATCAGCGCCGGCAGCAGGTTGGCACGATACCAGCGCCGGAATTCGGTGAAAACCGCCGGGTCGGCCAAAGCTGGTTCCCGCCGTCGGGCCGATTCGGACAGGTGCTCGGTCACACGCCGGAACGCGTCGTCGTCCCGGGAGTCGAACCCGTAGGCGCAGTAATCGAGCGTCACGGCCGCCGACAGGAAATTGATCTGCATGCCACTACCCATGCCGGGTGCGGCGACCAGGATCGTGCGCATCGATGCCACGGCCGATTCGAGCGCCAGCCGGTTGTATTCGGATGTGAGGGAGACAGCTTGCGGAATACCGGCGGGCCCCGGCGATGCATTCCGGAGACACAAGCCGACCCCCGGGCTGGCGATCAGTTTGCGCCACGCGTCTTCGAGTGCCGGCGGATCGTAATCGGACATTTCGACGATATCGGCCAGGTTGGTCTCGCCGCTGGCGATCAGATCGAAAACAAACCGGATGACCGGCTGCGCATAGTCGAATGACGTCCAATCGGGTCGGGACAACTGGTTCCACGCCTGCTCCGGCTGGGCGAACAGCGTCGCGCCGATACGATTTTCACGGTGTGATTCCTGCGTGTCGGTGGTCTCGCGCGGTTGCCTGACGAAGACATCCCGGCGTGTCACGGACAAGCGTATGAAATCTTTGAACAGTTCCCGTTGCGCGGCCGTCTCGAGTTGATCGAAGCGTTGCCGGGTGCCCTCAGGAATGCATAGATCGGGATCGTTGAGAAAGGGACTCGACTGGCCGCAATAGCGCAGGCCGATCGTCGCCAGTTCATCGGCCAACTCGTCGAAGAACGATATCGTGTAGTTTTCGGCCAGGGCGTTGTGGGCCAGGTTGCTCAATTCCGCATCGGTTTTGTTACCGGATGCGCTGTCGTTCAGTGTCTGCAGCGCCTGCGGATGCGCTGCGAAGTACCCGGCGCCCGCATCCCGCAGTTCGGCCAGAAACTGCAGTCCGCGGGTCATGCGCTGTGCCGAACCAATGTTGCGATCCGGCACGAGCTTGCGCATTACATGCCACATCGGGGTAATCGAAATTCTGCCAAACGTGACGTAACCGAGCAGCAGGATCCCGCCTGCCGCCAAACTGCCATCCATGATGCGCAGCAACGCATCTTTTTCGGTTTGATCCAGCCAGGAATACGTCCCCTGACAGGCGATGTAGTCGAATTTCGGCAGGGCCGAGGGATCCAGCGCGGAGAACGCCCCGACGACGTAGTCGACGTTGGACAATCCGGCCGCCGTCGCTGCCTGCCGGGCTTTGTCGATGTGCGCCGGGTTGATGTCGATGCCGGTAAACCGGCCCTGCGGGCAGGCGGCCGCCAGCAGGTTCAGCGTGACGCCGCTGCCGCAACCCAGTTCCAGGTAGTCGAAGCGATCGCCAGGGTCGGGAGTAGCGAAGCCGGCGGCGGCGGCTATGTAACTCAGCAGAATCGGAGCCTGATCGGGGACGAAGGATGACGTGTATTCGGCGTCCTTGACGTACGTGCCGGCATGGCTGTTTTGTTTATTCATCGCCCGATTTTACGCCAATGCGCCGGTTCGGGCGTTATCGATCCGGGGCGGCGAAGTATTCACCAGTCCAGATTCTTTTCATAACCCAGCTTGATGAGCAGATCGCCGAATTCGGATTTGAATCGCGCCTTGTGTTCATCGTTGAAATATTCTTTCCAGTCTCCGGCAACGCCTTTGCGAAAGTGACTGCGCTGGTCTTCCTGACCCTGCTGTCTGCCGCCGCTCAGGTTCCGGAAGGAATATTCATCGATGGCCTTTTGCAGGTGTGCCCGATCTTCATCGGAACCCAACAAGTTCAGGAACGAAAAAGCGCGTGTAAAGGCCGCCAATGGATTCTCGATCAGATTTTCGTATTTCATCTCCAGGATATTTTCTTGTTCGAAGTCCCAGTCAGCCAGGGAGTCCAGCAGTCCGACTTCCAGCTTCGTCATCCAGAGCGACCGGGAAAAATCCATTTCAAGAAACAGGCCTGCGTCGATCGATACCTCATTGAGTCGCCGACGATGAGGCACCAGTTCGGGCCAGTGCTCAACATGATGGCTGTTCTTGTGTGAGAAATAGCCGGATACCACGATATCCCTCGGATCCCTGATCACATGGAAAGCCTTGAATGACGAGATGGTGGCCACTTGTACCGGATCCGCATTCGCGTAAGCCAAAAATTCCGTCTTCTCGGACGATAAATGTCGGCTCAGGTGAAACTCGGGCGGTCCAAAGTAATCGAGATAGGTGAACTGCAGGTGACGACGGCTCGTCATCGCGTGACAGACGCGGGAAATCCACTGCGTGGCACATTTGTGATGCCCGAAATAACAAAGTATTTCCATGCCAGGTCTTTTGGGTCTCGGCGCCGGAGATCACTTTATATCCTATCGACATTGATATTTCCTTCGCACCCCCGCGCCGTCGCGATTCGTCACGCGGCTAGCAAGCCGAACAGGCGTTCGACATGGGTATTGCGTGATTATTCGTAGTAAAACGCATTGAACCCGTGGTAGCCGATCACGACGATCAGCGCGGCCGCGAGTCCCACGTGCGTCACGAGCCAGGCCGTCGTGAGCCAGTTGCGGTTGAGGCGCACGACGGGCTGGTGCAGCAGACCCAGCAGCACGAGGCCGAGAAAACCCAGGCTCATGGCCCGGATATAGGCATGGCCAAATTCATCCGCGTGCAGGTAGAGCCATAGCGGCGCCGTGGCGCCCCAGTACTGATGGGGTATCAGCAGCCGGCTGGCACGTCGCACCGTCCCCCCGGTGCGGGCCGCCGTCAGGCGCCATTGTGCGGCGAGCAGCAGGACCAGCGCGCCGCCGGTCACCTGCTTGTATAACTCGATGTCCTGCAGGCTGCTGATCCAGTCCGACTGCCAGTCGCCGAGGGCCTGTGCGGCGTAGGCGACCACCAGTGTGATGCCGATGATCGTCCAGCGCGTGGCCGGTCGGAATGCGGCGCTGCCCGCCTGGCCCGTGCCGTGTGATCGAACGAACGGAAACGCATTCATTGGTAAGGCCTATGGATCGGCATCATCGGTTGGCGGGGTGGTCGTACCCGCCTGAAGCAACGCATCGAGACTGGACTTGGCCGTTCGTCGATACAATTCCTCCATGAATGCATCGGCCGTCGGCAGGTAGTTGCCGTCCCGCGGCCATTGCAGGCCGATCTCGGGCGCATCCGGAAAGGTTGCCGTTTTGTCGAGGTAGGCCTGATACGTGCGGCGAAATGCGGACCGCAGCGCCACGAGCAGCCGGATCATGTCATCGCCGGTCAGCAGCGCATCGGGATAGGCCCACGTCGTGGCACCCATGACATCGTCTAATTGCCAGTCTGTCCGGGGACTGTCTTCATGATCGTTGTGGCAGTTCACGCAGGCCTCGGCCACGGCTTCATCGGGAAACATCGCGGTGTGCAGGCCGGTATCCGGCATCCGGAAAAACTGTGGCGCCCCGGTCGCACGCATCCGCTGAAAGGCCTCTTGCTGGAGTCCCTTGAAACCGTTTTCGGGGTTGATCGGCGCATCGGAGCCGAGGAACAGGCTGAGGCGTACCGGGTCTCGTTCCAGGTTCCGCGCAGTTTCGCGCAGAAACAACGCCGGGAGCGGGCCGGCGAACGCATTCGGTTCGCGCCAGTCCTCGCTGAACCGCAGGCCGGCCTGCTGGCCCGCGTCGACGATCTCCCTGGTCCACAGCGCGCGTATGGCATCGTTCTCCGACTCCGCCAGTGCGAGCACGGATTCGACCGTAATGGTTGCATCGGGCGCGGTTTGCTCCGGAAGCGGCGGCGGCGCGCTGACGAACAGGAACACGATCAGCGCGGTCAGCGCCAGCGAGGCGAGCACGAAAAACCGATGAGTCACGGCGGCGGTTCCTCGCGCGGTTCGTGGCGTTTGTCCGTTCCGTAGGGTGATGCGCCGCCGCTGAGATAGGCCCGGATGCGTTCCGGGGGCATCGCGTCATCGAGCCGCTGCGCCGTCTTCATTACATGGTTGCCGTGAAAATCGTGACATCCCAGGCAGCTGTTCCATTGCTCTTCGGCGATCAGGGTCTCGTGTGAGATATCGACGGGATCGTTCTTCAGCCGCGTGTCTTCGTGACAGTGCCGGCAATAGCCGAGGTCCACGACCGTGGCTCGCACGCCCCGATGCTCGAGGTGGCAGGAGATGCAGGACTCGGGGTGTATGGCGCTGCGGGCTTCCTGGAAACGGGGCTCGTTGAAGCGAAACACCGGGTGTCGATCCGTCGGCCGATCGTGACAGGCCAGGCACTGCGGGTTGCCTGCGCGTTGCAGCCCGAAATTGGCTTTACTCGCGCGCAGGCGCAGCAGATAGCGGGCATTAGCCTGCAATTGCTGGCGCAGGTTGCCGCGTGCGGGCTGATGGCAGTACTCGCAACGCAGATTCTCGTGACCGGTATTCATCGGCCCCCGAGCATGCAGCATCTCCCGGTCGGGCAGCAAGAGTACGGCCAGTGCCGCACCGCCGATGCCGATGCCGAGGATCAGGGCCAGATTTTGACGCAGGCGCTTGGGTGCTGGCATGGTTCGTTCTTTTTCGGTACCGGAATCGGAATTCGGTGCCGATCGTCACTTTATAACGTATTGGCGCACGGGGAAGACACTTCCGACTACTATATTTGTGCCAATCAGTTATAAAGTTACGTCCGGCACCGCTGTATCGAGCGGGCGATACGGAATGAGTAGCTTCTGCGGGAGGAACAGTAAATGAAATCAGGCGGGCAACACGGCATGGTCAGAACGCGCGGCGTAGTCGCGGTCATGGTGGTACTCACCGCCGCCATGTTACTCGGCGGCTGTGGCGCGCCGGACGAGGAGGGCAAGCCGGCGGTTGCGGCCGGTGAGTCGGAATCCGTATTGAGTGGCAAAGAACTCGTCGACCTGCATTGCACCGGCTGTCACCTGGCCCCCGAGCCGGGTGACCTGTCGAAGGAATACTGGCCGTTCGCGCTGCACTACATGGGCAACTACATGGGCATGAAAGGGGACGAGTTCGCCGACATGCGCACGGAAACGTTCCCGCCGGAACTCGAACCCGAAGAGGATTACACGAAGCGTTATTTCCTTTACGACAGCAACGGTTATTTCCGTGACCTGTATCCGATGAAGAAGTACATACCCGCTGAACCGCTGATGAGCAAGGCGGAGTGGCTGCAGATGCGGGAATACCTGGTCACCGGCGCCAAGTCATGGCCGGACCTGGAAATGCAGGGGCCCAAGCCGCCGGTAGCCAAAACGTTCCGACCGGTGCTGCCGAACCTGGCTCTCGAACCGAACGGGCTGATCCTGGCTACGCAGGTAGATCGCGCGCGCGGGCGTATTTACGTCGGGCGTACCGTTATCGACGACTGGGTCGGCGGCGGCGAGCGACGCGAGGGATTTGAGGCATGGGATGACATGGTCGTGTTCGATATCGACACGGGCAAGCGTATCGCCTATACCAAGCTGGCCAGCGATCCGATCGATATGGCGCTGACCGGGACCGGGGTGCGGGTCGTCGAGCACGGCCGGTTCCCGATGACCGATGTCGGTATTGCGCGTATCAGCGACTGGACACTGGAGAACGGCGAACTGCGGGCTCGTATGCTGGTCAACGGCAAGCAACGCTTCGTGCAGCACGACTCGGTCGATATGAACGGCGACGGACTGGCGGATATCGTGGCCAATGCGTTCGGCGACGGCGTCCAGGAAGATGCCCGCAGCGAACTGTCGATCTACTACCAGACGCCCGAGTACGCGAAGCTCTGGGCCGATGCGGCCGCCGAGATTCCGGCGGGGATGATGCCGGGTGGCCTGCGCGAAACGGTGCTGGCCAGGGACGCCGGCCTGATCGACAGCGCCATTGCGGACTTTAACGGCGACGGGCGGCCGGATATCGGCGCCGTGGTCGCGCAGGGCAAGCAATTGCTGCTGCTGTTTATCAATAACGGCGACGAGACGTTCACGCGCCACGTGCTCGACCAGAACACGCCGTCATACGGCGGCAACAGCCTCAAGGCAGCCGACTTCGACGGCGATGGCGACATGGATCTCGTGGTGCTCAACGGCGACAACGTGGCCGGCAATCACATCATCAATATCGTGCCCGCGCCGCGCCCGCAGCATGGCATCCGGTTTTGGAGAAACAACGGCGGGCTGAATTTCTCCATGGAGCATTTCTATCGAATGCATGGCGCGATCCGGTCGGTCGTGCAGGATTTCGATGCCGATGGCGACCCGGACATCGCGGCGATCGCGCTGTTTCCCCAGTGGAGCTACGACGAGCCGGAAACCTTTGTGTATCTGGAGAATCAGGGCGATTTCCGGTTTGCGCCGCAATCGATTCCGACAGAATTCTTCGGTGTCTGGACTTCGATCGAAGCCGCCGACGTCAATGGCGACAAGAAAACCGATATCGTCCTCGGGCTGGGTAATTTCCCGGAACTGGTGCCGCCCGACTGGCTCACCAACCACAAGGCGATGCAGGGGCGCAACGGAGAAGCGGCCAGCGTCATCTACCTGTTGAATGAAAGTGGGACAGGCGCCGGGCCGTGACCGGGGTTCCGGCGGCGTGACGGCGCCATAACAGGATTCGAATCATGCAGTCGGATATCCACGTCAAAGACAAGGTTGCACTGGTCACCGGGGCTGCCAAGGGGATCGGCGCGGCGTGCGCAATGACGCTGGCCCGGCACGGGGCCCGCGTCATCGTCACCGACATTGCGGCGCCGGAAGCAAAGGCAGTCGTCGCCGACATCATCGCCGCCGGCGGCGTCGCCGAGTTCCGGGCGCTGGATGTGACTGCCGAAGCGCAGTGGCGCGATACCGTCGCCGCCGTCGTGGACCGGCACGGCGGGCTGGATGTGCTGGTCAACAATGCAGGTATCGCGGTGGTTCGATCATTACTGGAGACGACGCTGGCCGAATGGCAACGCGTGCACGCCGTCAATCTCGACAGCGTGTTTCTCGGCACGCGGCAGGCGGTCGAGGTCATGCGCCCGGGCGGCGCGAGCGGGCGCGGCGGTTCCATCATCAACCTGTCGTCGGTCGGCGGCATCATCGGGGCCGAAGAACTGTCCGCGTATTGTTCGACCAAAGGCGCCGTGCGCCTGTTCAGCAAGAGCGTTGCCGTCGAGTGCGGTCGAGCCGGTTACGGCATCCGCGTCAACACGGTACATCCGGGCAACACGGATACCCCGATGTTCCGTCAGGAGCTGGAAGACATGCGGGCCAAGGGGATGGTCGGCAGTATCGATGAGGCCATGCAGTTTTACATGGACATGCAGGTGCTGCCCGATATCGGTCAGCCGCAGGATATCGCCGCGATGGTGCTGTTTCTGGCGTCCGATGCGGCCCGGTTTATCACCGGCGCGGAGTTTGTCGTCGATGGCGGCCTGACCGCCCAATAGTCGCTACGATGCATGGCCGGTGTGCTCGCGTCGGCCGTTCGGTAACCCACGGAAATTGAGTATGGGCGCAACGAATCATTTCGATCACCGGCTGTCGACGACGCTGCTGATTTGTCTCGTCTATCCGCTCGGCCCGGCGGCCATCATCCTGATGCCGATGATTGTCGGCGGCCTGATCGATAGCTTCGGCTTCAGCGAACAGCAGGCAGCCAATATCGCATCGCTGGAAGGGCTCGGGCTGGTTGTCGCATCGGTCATCGCGGCAATCTGGATCCGCAGGGTGTCCTGGGTCCGGGCGCTCGTTGTCGCGTTTGCGCTGTATGCGATTCTGAATGTCGTCAGCGCCAATCTTTCCGCCTATACGCCGCTGCTCGTCCTGCGTTTTCTGACGGGCCTGGCCGGGGGCAGTCTGTTCGCCGTGACAGTTGCGGCGCTGGGCGATAACCCGGAGCCGGATCGTGCGTTCGGCCTCGGTCAGGCGGTGCAGGGCGTCATGATGCTGGGCGCGTTTCTAATCGCGCCGTATATCGTGCAGGCATGGGGCGTCAGCGCGCTGTACTACCTGCTCGCCGCGCTGTCGGTCGTGATTCTGCCGGCGCTGCTGCGCTACCCGACGCAGGGGCGGATCCGTGCGTCCGCGCCGGCGGGTGGCGGGCGCGAACCGAATCACGCGCCGTTAATCTGGCTTGGCCTGTTCGCGAGCGTGATCTTTTTTATCAACGTCTTCGGGTTCTGGGCTTTCGTCGAACGCATCGGCCAGGCGGCCGGGCTGCCGGCCAGCACCATCGGCCTCGCGCTGGGTGTCTCGCAAATCATGGCTATTGCCGGCGCCCTGGCGGCCGCGTGGGCCAGTCACCGTTACGGCCGATACTGGCCGTTGCTGATCGTGCTCGTCGGTCAGGCCATCGCGTTATTTGTGCTGATCGGCGAGTTCGGCGCGGCGACCTTTTTCGTCAGCACGGGCGTGTTTCAGGCGCTGTTTATCGTGGCAGTTTCGTATCAAATGGGCGCCATTGCGCATCTCGATATCCGGGGGCGCTACCTGGTCATGATGACCGCCGCGCAGGGACTCGGCGCCGCGTTCGGACCGGCGATTGCCGCCGCGTTGATCCGCGCCGACGACGATTACAGCGGCATCATGCAGATGGCGGCGTTGTTCTGTGTTGTCAGTACGCTGCTGTTCCTGTTCATCATTTACCGCAGTCGCAATGCGGTCATGGACGAGGCGGCGCCATAGCATCGCCCGTCGCGATGTTGATCATCAGTTCGAAGGCGGCGTCCAGCAGCGCTTTGCAACCCGGATCTCCCCGCCGGACGTTGCCCATGACCACGGTCAGCCCTTCGGTCACGGCCGCGATCAGCGTGGCGCGCCGGGCAATTTCTTCGGGCGGTGCATCGGGTTGCAGCGGTCGGATATGCTCGCTGAGTTGCTCGATATCGATCGCATAGAGTTCGCCGAGATACTTGCCCGAAAAATCGTCCATCGAGCCGAGCAGGGCCCAGAATTGAATGAAGAAACGGCGCGTCGGACGCGTCGTGATGTCCTGCATATTGAATCGGAGCACGGCTTTGAGGCGTTCGATGGGTATCGCCGGCGCGGCCGCCGTGCACTGCTCGTAGGCGGTTCGATAGCGGGCCTCGATATGAAAATACAATGCCTTGGCCAGGTCTGATCGCGTCGGAAAGTAGTATTGCAGGTTGGCCAGGCTGACGCCGGCGCGCTGGGCGACGCTGCGCATCGAAAACCGGTCGAGGTTTTCCGTTTCCAGTAATTCGAATGCGGCTTCGATCAGCCGTGCGGCCGTCGCCTTGCCGGGTCGACGCTTGGCGGTGCCCCGGCGCACGCTTTTTTGCAGGCTGGATGGATCGCTGCTGCGGGTCATGGATCGCTGCGGAGTTTTTGGGTCGGTAAACCGATTCTACGGCCCTTGCCTTGTTTTGTCATCCGACCTACAATCGGTCGATCGTTCGAGACTGTAAGGTGACCTGCATTGCCTGAGCAGAAAGCGCCGAAACCGGTAGCCCCATACTTGGCTGTGGGGCTTTCGACCGTGATCTACGGTATTTCGGAACGCAAACACATCCGCCATAATCTGGACACGATCGAAGAGGCCATTCACGCCGGCGTCTCGATGGTTAACATCAACATGCCCGTCAAGATCGTCAGCCTGGCGGAAGGGGCGTTGACCGGCTTCACCGACGAAATCTTCGACCTGCCGCATGTCATGGCGGCCAGGGATCTGTTCATCGATATCCCGGGCGAGGAAACCGAGCGCCTCGGGCGACTCGCGAAACTCTACGACACCTACATCATCGGCCAGTGCAAGGCGCGCTGGCCCGAGGTCATGGCGGACCGTTATTTCAACACGATGTTCGTGATCGCACCGAACGGCGAGGTCGTGCACAAGGCCGCGAAGAATCATGTCTGGTGCCGGGAGCGCTCGTGCGTGCCGCACGATGTCTACGACCGGTGGGTCGAGCTGTTCGGTGACGGCATCGAGGCGTTCTACCCGGTGCTCAAGACCGACGACATCGGCAACATCGGCACGATCTGCTGCAGCGACGGCGAATACCCCGAAGCGGTCCGCGCGCTGGCGTTCAACGGCGCCGAGGTTGTGTACCGACCCAGCGAGGCCACGCCGATGACGACCGCAGGCTACCCGGGCGGCGGCACCTGGATGATCCAGAATCAGGGTCATGCGGAGTTCAATTCGGTTTATATGCTGTGCCCGAACGCGGGGCCCGTGTACCTGGGTGCGGCATCGAAGCACCCGGTCGATATCGCCGGGGGCAGCGCACACATCGTCGATTACCGCGGGCAGATCATTTCCTACAGCGCGTCGACCCACAACACGATCGTCGCGGCGACCGTGGATATCGAGGCGTTGCGCCAGTTCCGCGCGATGAATCTCAACAGCAACTGGCTCAAGGACCTGCGGGTCGAATTGTTCAAGCGCATGTACGAGGAGCCGATCCATCCGAAGAATCTTTGGCTCAACGACGACCCGAAGTCGCATGCCGAGGTGGACGAGGTGTATCGGGCCAATATCCGGCGCCTCGTGGACCGCGGCACCTGGACGAAACCGGCCTATGATCATCCCGGCTGCCGGTTTCAGCCGGCGGGCGATGATGCGTCGTGGGCGGACATCAAGGCGCAGCTGTGGGGGCCGTGGTCGGATGAGACGGCCGGTTGAGCCGTGCGGCGTCGGTCCGTAAATCGACGGGCGCGAATCCGGAGTATTATTATTTTTTCGGGATGAACGGGTATCGATTGGACTGATCGGGCATGCGGGGAGTCGCCGGTTCCGGGGGAATCGCCGATAAGCCGACATTGCCGGTCGGGAAACAACCATCAGGGGGGACGGAATGATGTGGAGTAGAAGATCAGCGATGCCGATCGTGGCATCGGCAGCAACGATGCTGGCGGTTGTGATCGGTGACTTTGCCGTGGCCGCGACCAATGCCCCGTCGGAAGAGTTCATGATTACGGCTCAGCGACGGGAACAGAATCTGCAGGACGTCGGCATCTCCGTGACCGCGTTCGGCGATACCCAGGTCCGCGACCTCGGTTTCGTCAACAGCGTGGACATCACGCACATGACGCCCAACCTGAACTACACGGTGCCGCAGGCCGAATCGAGCCAGATCAACTTCTTCCTGCGTGGTGTCGGCCTCAATGACTTTGCCGATGCCCAGGAAAACCCCGTCGCGGTGTACGTCGATGACGTCTACAAGCCGGCGATGGGCGGACTGGCGCTGCAGTTGTTCGACATCGAACGCATCGAGGTGCTGCGCGGTCCCCAGGGCGGCCTGTTCGGCCGCAACTCCACGGGCGGCGTGATCCACTACGTGACCAAGCGGCCGAGTGAGCAATTCGAGGCCTACGCGGACGCCTGGTACGGCGACTTCGAGCAGATCAAGGCCGAGGGCGCGGTCGGCGGACCGCTCGGTACTGACGCCGTCATGGGCCGCGTGTCGCTGGCCTATAACGAACACGACGGCTGGACCAAGAACCGGACGCCGGGCGGGCAGGACTATAACGGTGCCGACTCGTATGCGGGCCGGGTCCAGCTGCTGGTCCAGCCCTCCGACGCCTGGGACATCCTGCTGAACGCCAACTACTCGGAGAACGACACCGAGGTTGGCGCCTGGCAGCACGAGGCCACCAAGCCCAGCGCCGACTTCAACACGAGTTTGCCGCTGCCGGCGACCGAGGATTTCTGGGGTTCCTGCCCCGGCTGCGATGCGTTCGGCTATCAGGACACCGACGGTGATCCGTGGACCGGCGATTACGATCGCCCGGGCCGGGTCAAGGTCGAAAACACCGGGCTCAGCGCGAACATCGAATGGCGCGTCGGCGGGTTGGAGTTCACGTCCATTACCGCGTTCACGAATGTCGAGCGGCTGCAGGAAGAAGATTCGGACATGAACCCGTTCCTCGGTACCGCTCCCGGTCAGACGCTATCGTTCATCGCTCCGACCTTTGCGGCCGAAACGGATACGCTGTCGCAGGAACTGCGCGTTGCCGGGGAAATGGAGGAGTTCCGGTGGCTGGCCGGTTTCTACTACTTCGATAACGAGGTCAAGGGCGCCTATAACCTGAACACCGACGCGATCGGTTTCGTCCGGATGGATGCCGACTACACCCAGGACACCGAATCGTGGGACGTGTTCGGTCAGGCGGAGTACGATGTTGCCGAAGACTGGACGGTTATCGCGAGTCTGCGGTATACGGATGAAGAGAAGGAACTGGATTTCGTCAATATCGATGATTCCGGCATCACCGCGTTCTGCAGCACGGATCCGACGCCGTTGCTGAACGGTTGTTTCAACCCGGCGCCGACACCGCTCGGTCCATCGCGACCCACGCCTGACTATATGATCCTGTTCAACACGGCGACGGTCGGTTCGCTGGCCGAGCAGGACGACGATTACTTCACGGGTAGGCTGCAGGTGAACTGGAGCGTCACGGACGACGTGCTGCTGTACGGATCATGGTCTCGCGGCAAGAAGTCGGCGGGCTTCAACAACGGCTTCCTCGACACGACGCAGGTGTTCGGCAACAACCCGGTGTCGTCGATTCCGTTCGGCAAGGAAACCCTCGACGCCTACGAGCTGGGCGTGAAGTCCGTGATCCTGAACGACACGACGCGGGTCAACGCCGCGGTCTTCTACTACGATTATCAGGATTTCCAGACGTTCCAGTGGCTGATCCTGAACCAGGTGATCTTCAACACGGACGCGGAGGTCTACGGCGGCGAAATCGAGATCGACAGCCGGCCGATCGACGGGCTGACGCTGCAACTCGGCCTCGGCATGCTCGACGCGACCGCGGAGAACATCCCGACGATCACCGGTGACGCGGTTCGCGATCGCGACATGGTCGGTGCGCCGGAGCTGAGCGTGAATGCGCTGGTGCGCTACGAGTGGCCGGCGTTCGGCGGCACGATGGCGGTGCAGGGCTGGGGCAATTACCAGAGCGAGATCTGGTATGACATCCAGAACCACCCGGTCTCGCGGGAGAACGGCTATACCGTCGTCAACTTCCGCAGTTCGTATACGGCCGGCAGCGGCGCGTGGGAAGTCTATGCCTTCGTGAATAATGCGTTCGAGGAAGAGTACAAGACCTACACGTTCGACTTCACCGGCCTGTTCGGCTTCAACCAGCAGGCCGCCGGCCTGCCGCGCTGGTGGGGCGTGGGCGCCCGCTACAATTTCGGCGGCG
>JAJFJS010000064.1 GCA_021773815.1 Gammaproteobacteria bacterium | reverse complement strand
GTCGCTGGATCAATGCCGCCACTGATCTGGTAGCGTCTGTCGATCCAGTCAGCGATCGCATCGCGCAAGGCATCTGACCCTTGAATCAGCGGATACTTGGCAAACAGCGCTTCGGCTTCTTTGATCTTTTCGACGATGAAACCCGGCATCACCTCGCGCGGCTCCCCAATCGTCATCTGGATTTCCGGAGTGCGCCCAGGCGGCGTGTCACCCAAGAGCTGGCGCAGACGCGTAAAAGGCGAAAGCACCGCGCCACTGGCAAGCGCCGCAAAACCGCTTAGCGGTGGGGGGTTGGATTGGGTCATGCAGGATTAAGCCGGATTCGAAATGATGGGCTTCCACGATACTAAGTTTCGCGGCGTCAAACCAAGCATAGTTTTTTTGCTGAGCTGACTCCGATGATCGGCTAGATGGAGAAGTCCGTCTCCGTTAGTCCGGTGACACCTACAATTGTGATGTCGTCGAGCGACGCATCGGCACCGTCCAGATCAATGACGGTATCTGCACCGTCGGTCGATATGCGATCGTTCAAGTCTTCAATGTTGTAAAGATTGAGTGCGGTGAGGTCGATGTGATCGACGCCAACTTCAAAATCGCCGATAGTGTCATGACCGCTGTTGGATTCGAAAACAAACGTGTCATTCCCGCTATCGCCAACCAATAAATCATCTCCTGTTCCTCCAGTCAGCGTATCGTTGCCCCCATTGCCGAACAGCGTATCGTTGCCAGCGTCACCGCTTATGATGTCGTCGCCGCCACCGCCATAAAAACCGTCATTGCCGCTTCCGCCGTGGAGTTCATCGGCACCCCCACCGCCATTCAGCATGTCATTGCCGCCGTCACCAAAGAGCGTATCGTTGCCGGCCTCTCCAAAGATACGATCGTTGCCACCACCGCCAAAAAAGCCGTCATGGCCACTGCCGCCGTGGAGTTCATCACTTCCGCTACCACCATTTAAGGTGTCATTACCGCCGTCGCCGAATATTGTGTCATCGCCAGCATCACCATAAAGGCGATCGTTGCCGCCGCCACCGTAGAAACCATCGTTGCCATTGCCGCCGTGCAATTGATCTGCCCCGCCGCCGCCGTTAAACGCATCGTTTCCATCCCCACCAAATAACGTGTCATCTCCGGCTTCACCGAACAGTCGATCATTGCCCGCTCCGCCAGTAAGTTCGTCGTTTCCGCCCGCGCCGTGGATTTCATCGGCGCCATCTCCCCCGGAAATAATGTCGTTGCCATCGTCACCGGTGATGAAGTCGTCACCCTCCGTACCTTCTATAGGCGCCGAACTATCTGTAATTGTGTTGTTCAGATATGTGATGCCGTCGGAATCTAAGTCATCAAATGACGGAGCGGTATTATTCGCGACCGTTGCGTCTTCGGTGCGGATCGTGCGAATAATTGGAGTTAGTCCAGTGCCGTTTGCTTCGGCGACATGGTTGCCAATGATGTCGAGACCGGACACATCCGCGACCCAAATACCCTGCGCTGAATCAAGAGAGATGGAATTGCCTTCAATAACGACATCCGACATAGAGAACGGAGATATTCCGACTTCGCCTTTCGGAACGCCTTCAATAAAAATGCCTTGAACAGCGGCGCCCTGTCCTTGAGAAAGCGTATTATTTCGGATCACGATATCCGTCGTATCTTGCGTCGCGCCGTTGTTGAATACCTGGATCATATCTGGATGATCGCCGGGCTCAGGATAAAAATCCCGGAAAGTATTGTCTTCTACAACAACGTGGCTTGATGTTCCTATATTGACACCGTCACTGCGAATATCATGGAAGCTGTTATCTCGTAATTCAATGTTCTCCGACCGCCCGAAGCCGGCGCCCGTTTTAAGGTCGTGAAATTCGTTTCCAGCAATAGTAATATTTGTTGAATCAAGTGCGAGAAGACCCTGCCCATCGTTGGCATAATTTCCGTCCGAACTGCCGCTGAATTCGGAGTTCAAAACTTCAATATAGTGGGATTTGTCAATCCGCATCGCGCTGACCCAATCGGGCTCAGATGGGTCAAGTATATGTTCAATCTTGATGTTGTCGACGCGCAGATGACTTGAATTCTTAATATGAAGCGTTTCAAATATTGCCGGTTGCGCGGGGTCAGCTGAAATCAACGTTACAAAATCTGAGTAGACGTATCCATCAAGGCTAACGTCACCATAATTTCCCGCTGCCAGCTCGATCGTATTGCCCGGCTGCGCGCCGGAAAGTGCGGCCTCCAGCTCTGTTACGTTTGAAACCAAAACCATTGAGAAACTCTTCCAAAATTGGTTAATCACAATAATGCGGAATACTCTGATGGGTGAGCATATCTCATGCCAATCGATCGAGCGACGGTTTTCTATCGCCGTATTGTGTCAGACGTCACCGGTCCCTCCGCTGTCTCATGCGGCTCATACTTCGTCCCACCAACACCAACGACACTCAGCCCAACCTCAACAAAAAAGGGCCAGCACACGAGGTGCCGGCCCTTCAACATTTTGCTATCTGCGAAGCCTACATCCGGACTTCTGATTCCGGGTTGGCGCCGATCTTATGGATGGCTTTGTCGGCGCCGATAAATTCGTCTTCCGGCGACATGCGGAAGCCAACGAGACCGCGCACAATCGAGTAGACAATTAAGCCGACGAGCAGTCCGTAGAGCACACCGGCGATGCTGCCGACCAGTTGGCTCATCAGTGAAACGCCGCCGAGACCACCGAGCGCTTCCGCGCCGAATATCCCGCAGGCAATCCCTCCCCAAAGACCGCACAGACCATGCAGCGGCCAGACGCCAAGCACATCATCAATTTTCCATTTGTTCGTAACAACCTGGAACATCATGACGAATACGGCACCTGCCACAAGTCCGACAACCAGTGATCCGACAGGATGCATCACATCTGACCCGGCACAGACGGCCACAAGACCGGCCAACGCGCCGTTGTGGAC
>JAJFJS010000063.1 GCA_021773815.1 Gammaproteobacteria bacterium | reverse complement strand
CAGAAGGTGTTGGATACCCGTCAGGTACCGGTATTGATGGCGACACTCGGCAAGGCCTTAGGCACATCCGGTGCTTTCGTCGCCGGTGATGACAGTCTGATCGAGTTTCTGATTCAGCGTGCGCGCAATTACATTTATACGACGGCCCTGCCGGCCGCCGTTGCCGCGGCGACGTGCGAGAGCCTGGCAATCGTCACGGCGGAGGGCTGGCGGCGTGAACATCTTGCCGATCTGATCGGGCGGTTTCGTGACGGGATGCAGGCGGCGGGTGTCGCATTGCCGCCGTCGACGACGCCGATTCAACCGGTCATCGTCGGTGATGCCGACGCGGCGCTGGCATTGAGCCGAACGCTCGAGGAACGCGGATTTTTCATCACGGCGATCCGGCCGCCGACCGTCCCGGCGGGGACCGCGCGATTGCGTATTACGCTGACCGCGGCCCACGAAGCCGATGACGTCGACCGACTCGTCGCGGCGCTCGCCGACGCGCTCGGCGATGTATCCGGTGACGCGCCTGTCGACGGGCCGGGCAATCAGCACGGAACGGCGGTCTGACTGCGATGGATCATCCGCAACCGTTGCAAGGGTATTTCGTGACCGGCACCGATACCGGGGTCGGCAAAACGCTGGTGGCCGCCGGATTGCTGCATGCGGCGGCCGGGCGGGGCTGGCGTGCGGTCGGTATCAAACCGGTCGCGGCCGGCTGCCGGCCGGCGGTGACGAACGGTGGCACACACCTGGTCAACGACGATGCCGTCGCGCTCGGTCAGGCCGCATCGGTCCGGCTGGCATATGCCGATATCAACCCGGTGGCGCTCGAACCACCCGTGGCGCCGCATATCGCGGCCGCCGAGAGCGGTGTCGACCTGCGTGCCGGCGAACTCGTCGCGCATTGTCGGCGTGTCGGCGAGCGGGCTGCCGCGCGTATCGTCGTCGTCGAAGGCGCGGGTGGCTGGCTCGTGCCGCTGAATGCGGCCGAGACGATGGAGACGGTTGCCTGCGGGCTCGGTTTTCCCGTGATCATTGTCGTGGGCATGCGGCTCGGTTGCCTTAACCATGCGCTGATGACGGCAAAAAGTGTGCGCGCCGCGGGATTGCCGGTCGCCGGCTGGGTTGCGAACCACATCGATCCGGCCATGGCGGCGACCGAGGGCAATGTCGAGACGTTGCGTGCGTGGCTGCCGGAGCCGATGCTTGGGCAGGTACCGTACCTCGGGGTAACCGCGAGTCCCGAACAGGCGGCTACGCATCTGCGTGTCGAGTCGCTGGGCTGGATAGATCCGTGACTGCGCTGACCGATTTTGACCGCGTGCACTTGTGGCATCCGTATACGTCGATGACGGATCCGCTGCCGGCCTTCGAGGTCGAGTCTGCCGCGGGCGTCCGGCTGCGCCTGCGGGACGGTCGTGAACTGATCGACGGCATGGCATCGTGGTGGTGTGCGATCCATGGTTATAACCATCCTGCGTTGAACTGCGCCGTCGAGGATCAGCTGGCCAAGATGGCGCACGTAATGTTCGGCGGGTTGACGCACGAGCCGGCGGTGCGGCTGGCGCGAACACTGGTCGATATGACGCCGGCGCCGCTGCAGCATGTGTTCTTTGCAGACTCCGGCTCGGTGGCCGTCGAGGTGGCGATCAAGATGGCGTTGCAATTCCATGCCGCCGGGGCGGGCCGGGCGGGCGCCGATCGGCTGCTGACGATTCGCGGCGGCTATCACGGTGATACCTTCGGCGCGATGGCCGTCTGTGACCCGGTTAACGGCATGCACGAGCGTTTCGCTTCGGCGTTGCCCGGGCATTTCTTCCTCGATCGGCCGGCGGCGCGCTTCGGCGCCGCCGTTGAAAGCCGCGAGATCGATGCCGCCGAGCAAATGATGCGTGAACACCGCGACCGGATCGCTGCCGTGATACTGGAGCCGATCGTGCAGGGCGCCGGGGGCATGTGGTTCTACTCGGCCGACTACCTGCGCGAGATCGCCGCGCTCTGCCAACGCCACGATATTCTGCTGATCGCCGACGAGATCGCCACGGGCTTCGGACGCACGGGCCGGATGTTCGCCTGCGAGCATGCCGGCGTCGTTCCCGACCTCCTGTGTCTGGGCAAGGCGTTGACCGGGGGCTACCTGACGCTGGCCGCGACAATGACCACCGAACGCGTCGCGCACGGCGTTTCGGCCGACGGCGGTGTGCTGGCGCATGGCCCGACGTTCATGGCCAATCCGTTGGCCACAGCGGTCGCTGCCGAGAGTCTGCGGCTGCTGCAAGAGAGCCCGTGGCAGGCGCGCGTCGCCGCGATCGAGCGGCAACTGGCCGATGAACTCGGCCGTTACGCACAACATCCGGCGGTCGCGGATGTGCGCGTGCTCGGCGCGATCGGCGTCGTTGAATGCCGACAGCCCGTCGATGTCGCCCGGGTTCAGCAGCGATTCGTCGAAGCGGGCGTCTGGCTGCGCCCGTTCGGCCGTCTGATCTACCTGATGCCGCCGTACATTATCGAACCGGCGGATCTCCGGCGGCTGACGGATGCCGTGGCGCTGGCGCTGGGGGATTAGAAATCCGTAAATGGTGTCAGACACCATTTTTCACAATAACTTAAGAAACTTAAGAAACTGTACACCGGCACCAGTGCCAGGAGCGGTCGGCATCCAACGGGCCAATGCAAGCGGATCAGCCTTCAGTTGACCGTTGATTGAGGTATTCCGTTACTCGTAGCGCAGGGCTTCGATCGGATCCAGGCTCGCGGCCTTGCGGGCCGGCCAGATGCCGAAGAACAGGCCGATGCCGGCGCTGAAGCCGAACGCGATGAGGATGGCTGCCAGCGAGATGATCATCTACCAAGCGACTAAAATTATTCAGGAAAACGCGCGTTTTTTCGCGCCCAAATTCTAGAATAGGTCTAAAAAAAGACCATACAGTGGAATCTATTGAACTATAGGTAGCATTAGTCTTGTAAATGGCTATGCTGAATGTCGAAGTAAACCTGCCGGCTCGTCCCTGCATTCGACATGGTGACGGGTCGGCGCTAATCCCCGATGACGCACACGCGCCGCTGCGGCGGCTCGAATTGGGGGTAACCACGCAAGAGGCAGATCTCATCGCCGAGCCGCACGCCGGCCGGATCTGCACGTCAAGCCGATTCTCCCCGTTCGATGGCGCTGCATCGTGCAATTATTTTGCATGACTGACGCGATTTCCATATCGCGTCTGGATTGGAGGGGAGGCGAAGATAATGAAAATTTCAGCGGTATTGTGTGTGCTTGTCACCGGCGGCTTGTTTGGTACGGCCTACGCCCAAAGCATCTATAACGACGGTGGTTCACACACTCTGAACGGCACGGTTGCGGGTGTACAGGTGAGGGACAACGGAACCGGCGATCCGACGACACTGACGGTAGCGCCCGGCGCCCATGTGACAAATGATCTGGCCGTGTATGACACGTCGGTGGTGCGATACCTCGGTGGTTCAACGGTGGACGATGGCCACTATGGTCGAGGTTTTTCCGATACGACGATCTTCGGCGGCAGCTTCGGTTCCATCCTTGACTTTACCTATCAATCAACAGGTACGATCGTCGACGCCACTGTCAATTGTACGCATCAATGCGTGCGCGCATTGGACGATGCGCAGGTCGATATATTCGGGGGATACTATTCGGGTGCCAATTCCAACGGGATTTATGTTGATGATGCGGCACAGGTCAACCTGTATGGCGGAACTTTTGCCGAGAGGCTGCGCTCCGAGCATAACGGGTTGCTGAACGTCTACGGTGGCTCTTTCGATGAGATCTGGTCGACTAGTGGCGGGACCGTAACGATATTCGGTTCTTCGTTTGATGTCTGGACTTCGGAGGGATTGTTGTACGACGACTGGACTGGGACCCTGCTGCATGGATTTGACGGCTGGGTTCAGGGGAGGCTGTCTGACGGCGTTGTACGGCAATTTGCCGCAAAGGTCTTTCAGGCAAACGGAAGGATCATTCTGACCGATGCACAAGTGATCCCGAATCCGCCGACAATTCCCGTTCCTGCTGCTGCGTGGCTTTTCGGCTCGGCGCTGTTTGTGCTGGGGTGGGTGCGGCGCAGGAGCCGATAGCTTTACTGTTATTGATTAACCGGCGGGCGGTCACGTCAATTCTGCCGCCGGCGCCGGAATTAAGGGAAATAAGTGAACTGTGTACTAGATTCCCGATGCCTCAATAACTTAAGAAACCGTACATCGGCCCTATGGTAGACGCCGCAGACCGCCCTCACTCGTAGCGCAGCGCCTCGATCGGGTCCAGGCTCGCGGCCTTGCGGGCCGGCCAGATACCGAAGAACAGGCCGATGCCGGCACTGAATCCGAACGCGATGACAATTGCTGTCGGTGAGATGATCATCTGCCAGCCGACGACCTGCGTCATCAGTACCGAGATGCCGGTGCCGAGCAGGACGCCGACGGCGCCGCCGATCAGGCACAGCACCATCGCCTCGATCAGGAATTGCATCAAAATGTTCGTGCGCGTGGCGCCGAGCGCCTTGCGGATGCCGATTTCCCGCGTCCGCTCGGTGACGGTCACGAGCATGATATTCATAATGCCGATGCCGCCGACGATCAGGCTGATGCTCGCGATGCTCGCGAGCAGGTAGGCGAAGACCTGTGTCGCTGCCTGACGCACGTTGAAGAATTCTTTTGGGTCGCCGATTGAAAAATCGTTCCTGGCGCCCGGCAGGATCCGATGCTCGCGGCGCAGGATGCGTTCGATATCGACGATAGCGGTTTCCGCGGAGGCGTCCGGGGCGACCTGGGCGCTGATGACATCGAGGTCTTCGGTGCCGAACACGCGGAATTGGGCCGTCGCGAGCGGGATCCAGATCTGTTCATCGACATTGCGAAAACCCGACGCGCCCTTCTCGACGAACAGTCCCACGACTTCGAATGCGGTTCCGGCGATATAAATATCGTTGCCGAGCAGTTCGTTCGGCGTGGTTTCGAGTTTGGCGGCGATGCCGGCGCCGAGCACGGCGACGCGCCTTTTGGCCGAATTGTCCGACTCCGTGAACATGGCGCCGCGTTCGATGTTAAAGCTGTGCACTTCGGCGAAATTCGGCAACGTGCCGATGATGCGCAGGTTCTGGTTTTTGCTGCCGAACTTCGTTTGCAGCTGGCGTGATATTTCCGGCACGACGGCACTGAGCAGCGTGGCATCTTTGGACAGCGCCTTGGCGTCGTCGATGGTCAGTGTCGGTCCGCTTTGTCCGACGCCGTGGCGCATGAAGCCGCTGTTGCGAACCGACAGGATGCTGGCGCCGAGGGCGTCTATCTGGTCGTCGATCGCGGCCTGCGCGCCGGAGCCGAGCGCGACCATCGCGATGACCGAGCCGACGCCGATGATGATGCCGAGCATGGTCAGAAAGCCGCGAAACAGGTTGGTACGGATCGATTGCAAAGCGACCAGGATCATTTCACCGAATAGCATCAGGGTCTCTCCCGGCGAGGTGCGCCGTTTTCATCGCCGTTCTTATCCTTCTTGTCCTTGTCGCCGCTCATGCCCGGCATGCTCATGAATTGCCTCATCTGCTGCTGCAGGCGCTGCTGCGACTGAATCAGGCCGGAACTGGGCAACAGCAGCACACGTGTGTCGGCGTCCAGCCCTGACAGGACCTCGCTGTAATCCAGATCGGTCAGCCCGGTCTCTATACTGACCGCGCGCGGCCCGCCGGGTTCCTCGACGAACACCCAGTAGCTGCTCGCAAACCGGTAGCCGCCCTGGGGAGTCGCCGCCGCGTCCGGCGCAGACGCGGGCTCGCTGGCCGCGATCTGCCGCCGGATATCCTCGACCGACACGCCGACGAGCTGGCTCGACACCGAGATATCCCGGTCGACGCGCAGCGCGACGGTCGGCACGGCGACGACATCGCGCCGTTCGGCGATCCGGATTTCGACATCGGCATTCATGCCGGGCCGCAGCAGGCCGTTTTCGTTGGCCAGCACGATCATCACGGAGAACGTCGTCACCGTCTGGTCGTCCATCGCCTTGGGTTCGATCTTCGAGACGAACCCAGTGAATGGCTGGTTCGGATAGGACGTTACGGTGACGGTCACGGGCTGTTCGGGGCGGATCTTGCCGATATCAGTTTCGTCGACCAGCGCCTTGACCTGCACCGAGCTCAGGTCGGCCATCTTGAGCAGCAATGTGCCGCCGCCGACGTCCATCGTCGGTGATGAGATGACCTGGCCGGTCTCGACGAACCTTTCGATCACGGTGCCCGTGATGGGCGCTCGGACGGCGGTGTCGTCGAGCGCGATCCGGGCGTTCTCGACCGCAACCTGCGAACGGATAACTTCGGCCTTGGCATTGGCGAATTCGAGAATGGTCTTTTCGTAGTCGACCTCGTTGATCGTCCGCGACTCCCACAGCGTCTTCGATCGTTTCGACTGGGCCTGGGCGATGGAGCGGCGTGCGATCGCGGCCTCGAGTTCCGCCTCCGCCTGCGCGAGCTGGTTGCGGGGCGATCGTTGCTCGATCTCAACGAGTAACTCGCCCTGCTGCATGAAGTCGCCGGTTTCCCTGGTGATCTTGAGAATCTCGCCGGATGCCTTGGATTTAACCTCGACGGTCAGGAACGGCTCGACGACGCCCGCGGCTTCCACGGCCACGACAATGTCGCGGCGCTCGACGCTCGCACTCTTATAAATGACAGGTTGCTGTTTCTTCTCGCAGCCGAGCAGGGCCAGGGTGCAGAACAGGATGGAGGCAATTTTCTTCATGGTTTCAGGCCGTCTTCCTTGTATCGGACTCTATCTTGCCGTCGAGCAGACGAATCTTCCGGTTAGCGTGGTCGGCGACGTCCTCGTCGTGGGTCACGAGAATAATGGTATGTCCGGTGTCGTGTAACTCATCGAACAGGTCCATGATTTCACGGGCCGTGCTGGAGTCCAGGTTGCCGGTCGGCTCGTCGGCGAGCAGCAGGCTCGGAGAAGTCACGAGCGCCCGGGCGATGGCGACGCGCTGGCGCTGGCCTCCGGACAGTTCGTTCGGGTTGTGATGCATGCGATCCGTCAGGCCGACCTTTTCGAGCACGCTGACCGCCTGGGCATGGCGTTCCTTCCTGGGCATGCCGGCATAGATCAGCGGCATTTCGACGTTGTGCTTTGCGCTCGTGCGATTGAGCAGGTTGAAGGTCTGAAAGACGAACCCGATCTCCCGATTGCGAACCCGGGCAAGCTGTCGGTCGTTCATATTCGAGACGAGCCGGCCGTTGAGTTCGTACGTGCCCTCGTCAGGGCTGTCGAGACAGCCGATGACATTCATCAGCGTGGACTTTCCCGAGCCGGACGGACCCATGATGGCCGCGTATTCGCCGCGGTTGATCGTCAGGTCGACCCCGCATAACGCGTGCACGACCGTATCGCCCATCGGGTAACTGCGGCGGAGATTGTGAGTCACGATGACGGCGGGTGTGCTGTCGACCGCGTTATGGCCGGGTGCCTGCATGCGACTAGAATAGACAGAACCTAAGGGATTTGCACCGCGAAACCGGGTTAAATTGCAACACTTTGTAACAGCGCCCGGGTGTCGCGCCTGTTGTATGCGCAGCATTTCGGCGCCGGCGCGGCCGATTTAACCCGGCGTTGTTCAGCGGCGCATCCGACACAGCAGCCTTGCCGAGAGCTCGATGAGTCGTGCCGGAACCCGGGCCTTCTGCCACTCGCCGGCAGCAAACTTGTTGGCTTCGGCCAGAGTCGGGTAGATATGGATCGCTCGCAGGATCTTCCCGAGTCCCAGTCCGCTGCTCATGGCCGTGACAAACTCCGCGATCAGGTCACCGGCATGCGTGCCGACGATCGTGACGCCGAGTATCCGGTCCTTGCCCGGCTGCGTTAGTACCTTGACGAAACCGCACGCGTCGCCGTCCGCGATCGCCCGGTCGAGGTCGTCGATCCCATAGCGGGTGACGTCGCAGGCGATCTGTCGTTCCGCCGCCTCCTGTTCGTTGAGTCCGACCCGGGCCAGTTCGGGATCCGTGAACACGGCCCAGGGCAGCACGGAATAGTCGACGCGGAATCGCCAGAAGCGACCGAACAGGGCGTTCATCGCGCAGTACCATCCCTGGTGCCCGGCGGCGTGGGTGAGTTGATACGGCCCGGTGACGTCGCCGCAGGCGAGGACATTGGGCAACGACGTTTGTAGATACTCGTTAACGGCGATCGTGCCGTCGGGTCGCGTTTGGATGCCGAGCTTGTCCAGACCCAGGCCTGCCGTTGCCGCGCGCCGGCCGACCGCGATGAGGACCCGGTCGCAGTCGATGGTCACCGTCGCTGCAGTTGCTGTTGCTTCGGCCGGCGTGCAGGTGATGCGCGTCGCCGCGGCCGTGGCGGCAAATTCGGCGGCCCGGTAGCCGGTCAGGATGCGAATGCCTTCGCGTTCCAGGCGCTCCGTGACCACCTGTGCGGCATCCTCGTCCTCGCGGATGAGGATGCGCGGCGCCATCTCGATCAGCGTCACCTGGCTGCCCAGCCGGCCAAATGCCTGCGCCATCTCGCAGCCTATCGGTCCGCCGCCGAGCACGGCGAGCCGCGGCGGCAGTTCATCGAGTGCCCAGAGCGTATCGGACGTCAGGTATTCGATGTTGTCGAGACCGTCGATGGGCGGGACGAGCGGGTGGCCGCCGGTGGCGATGACGATGCTGCGCGTCGTGATCGTTCGGCCGTTCACGGACACGGCCCAGGGCGATTCGATGACGGCCTCGCCGGCAATACATTCCACGCCCAGCTTCGTATAGCGTTCGACCGAGTCATGCGGTTCGATATCCCGAATCACGTCGCGGACGCGCTGCATGACCCGCGGGAAATCGACGTCGAGCGGCCCCGCGTGCAGGCCGAATTCCCCGGCGTGCCGGATTTCGTTGGCCACCGTCGCCGCGCGGATCAGTGCCTTGCTGGGGACGCAGCCGGTATTCAGGCAGTCGCCGCCCATTGCGTCTTTCTCGATCAGGACGACGCGGGCTTTGGCGGCGGCCGCCACGTACGACGTGACGAGGCCGGCGGCGCCGGCGCCGATAACGACAAGATTGACGTCAAAACTCTTCGGCCGCGCATAGCCCTTGAGCCGGCGACGCGCGGTAAAGACGGCCGTGACTTTCTTCGCGAGCAACGGAAAGATCCCGAGCAGCGCAAACGAACCGAGCAACTGCGGCGACGCAATATCTGCAATATTTTCCACCCGACCGAGCTGCGTGCCCGCGTTTACATACACCAGCGTGCCGGCGAGCATGCCGGCCTGGCTGACCCACGCAAAGGTCCAGGTCCGCAGCCGCGTCAGGGCCATCGCGAGGTTGATGACGAAGAACGGGAAGATCGGCACCAGGCGCAGCGTGAACAGGTAGTAGGCGCCGTCCTCGCGAATGCCGCTCGCGATGCGTTCGGCGGTACGCGCAAAGCGACGTTCGACGGCGTCGCGAAACAGGAAGCGTGCCAGGACAAAGGCCAGCGTCGCGCCGATGGTACTGGCGAAGGAGGCGACGAGGGTGCCGACCGTCAGGCCGAACAGCGCGCCGGCGATCAGCGTCATAACTGCGGCGCCCGGAATGCTCAATGCCGTGATGGTGACGTAGGCGGCGAAGAAAATGGCCACGGCCGCGCCAAAATTCATCGCGACGAGGTCCTGCAACCGGGCCTGTCGGGCGCGAAACCCGGCAAGGGTCAGCGTGTCGTCAATGCCGAACGCAAATACGGCGATGATGACGGCGATCACGGTGGCGGCCAGCGCCAGCCGGGTCCGGTTGCCTGCAGCGTGCCGGGGGGGCGTCATGCCCGGGTTGCGTTGTCTTGCAGCATGTACGGTCCGACAACGCATCCCCGCGTTGGTTCGGTTGCCGCGCCGGCGCACGGTTGTTGCCCGGTCGTCACGCGGTGGTCACGAGTCAGCCAGGCTGCTCGTCGGCGGGCGGGCGCTATTCGTTCGCCGCCTTGCGGTCCGCGATACTTTCGCCGGCGGGCAATGTCGGGATCGGATCGAGGATCCAGCCCTTCGATTCCCGGCGGGCCGGGCTCGGTATTGCATAGGCAACCTTGAGCCGGTTGCGTTCGACTTCGTCCGTATCAATGCGCCAGCCGCGCGCTTCCCATTCGGTCAACTTATCGCGATACGCCGCGATCGTGCCGTCCGACGGGACAAATAATTCTTTGCTGCGTGATTCGGGCGTCAGCGTCGGGCGGACGTCCATCAATACGTCACGATCCTGGCCGGCCGTGTTCTCGTTGCGATACTTCATCCGCTCGTCATGCTCGGGTTCGAGCATGAAATTGCGCAGGTTGACGAGGTACAGGCTCGTATGCCCGCTGTCGATCGGCGTCTCGTAAAGGTACTGGTGAATCTTGATATCCGGGGTCGGGTAGATAAAGGTCCACAGGCTCGAGATGCCATGGTGCCCGGTGCCGGCCCGGATAACCGCATCCTTGTGCCGGCCCGATGCGGCGCGCATCTTTTCGTCGGCCAGCGGCGGCGCCTCGCGCTCGACCCAGAATCCTGTGCCCCACTCCGTGTGCACGAGTTCCGGCGCGGGGACGAACGTATCGCGTTCGCCGGAATAACTGTGGGTCGGATGCACGTATTCATTGTGCGCACCGTCGATGCCGTTCTCGATCGAGCGCCGGTAGTCGAAGTCCCAGTCGAAATGCTGGATCGTCGCCCGCCAGCCCGCGTCGGGTTCCGAACCCGTGTGTTCGGGGATCTCCATGAGCGGCGGCCGTTCCGCCTCGGGCAGGTCGCCGAGAAAGGCGAAGATCAGCCCGTATCGCTCGATGGTTGGATAGGCATCGACGCGCGCCCGCCCGGGGACGCGTCCGTTGGCGCCCAGTGACGGAATCCGGACGCAGCGACCCGAGCCGTCGAACTGCCAGCCGTGATAGGGGCATTCGATACAGTCGCCCTTGATGCGGCCGCCAGCCAGCGATCCGCCGCGGTGGGTGCAGGTATTGCTCAGGCAATGCGCGTGCCCGTCGGTGTCGCGAAAAAGCACGAAATCCTGACCGAGCATGCGGCGTTTGATCGGCTGGTCGGTCAGCGTGTCGCTGCGACCGGCGACATACCAGAAGTTGATGAACATCCGGTTTCTCCCGTCAATTGAGTCTCGCTTCTGCAGCGATTCTGGCACAGAACGCGTCGCCTTGCGGATCGGCAGTGCGCCGTGTTCGTCGCACGGCGGCGCTGTTGGCGTGATGCGCTGGTTGTCTCATGTTTTTCGTGTGTTGCGCACTTGGCTGGATCCGGCAACCGCTGCGGCGAACTTCCTGTGACTTCACTGTTAACCACTGTTTTTTAAGTGATTATCAGTAGCCCGGTAGCGGTGTGAAAGGCAGATTCGCAGCCGGCCGTCAGCGCCGCCGGTGCAAGCCGTCACCGATTGGCGGACAGCCTGTCGGATTGTTGCCGCGAACACCGTGCCGAGGCGCCTTCACTGCTTGGAATTAAAGGGATCAATGCTATGCTGCCCCGATATTTCGACTAAACAAAAAGATCGGTTGCGGGGGAACAGCGTAATGGGCAGATCTTGGATGAGGCACGCACTGAAGGGTGCAGTGGTGCTGCTGGCGGTTAGCTGGTTATTGCCGGCATGGTCACAGGTTGAGGAAATCGTCGTGACCGTCCGCAAGAAGGGGGAAAACCTGCAGGATGTCCCGATGTCCGTGACGGCCTTTTCGGCGGCGGATATCGAACGCAAGGGTATCAAGGACCTCTCCGATGTCGCGCGTTTTTCGACGAGTATCCAATTCGACGAATCTTTCGCGCAGAGCGATACGCGCATCGTAGTGCGTGGCCTGTCGCCGACACGCGGGCGCCAGAATGTCGCGCTGCTGGTCGACGGCGTCGACGTGTCGAGTGAGGCGATTACCAGTTCCGGCGGCTCGCTGCTGCTCAATACGCGCCTCGTGGATATCGAGCGCATCGAGGTCGTGCTCGGACCGCAGATGGCGCTCTACGGTCGCAGCGCCTTCAACGGCGCGATCAAATACATCACCAAGGACGCCGCCGAAGAGTTCGAGTCGGATATCAAACTCGATGTCGGGTACAACGATCATTCCGGCGCCCGGCAGGGCGAGGCCATCGTGGGATTCAGCGGGCCGATCTTCGGCGATGCGCTGGGTTTCCGGGTCAACGGCGCCTGGTGGGACGACGAGGGCTTTCACCGCAATTCGATTACCAATGACCGGATCGGCGGCGAAAAGGGCTACGGTCTTGCAATGACGCTCAACTCCGACGTCGGCGATAACCTGTCCTTCAAGTTCCGCGCCGAATTCACCGATGACGAGGGCCAGCCGAGTGCGCAGGCGTTCCTGCCGTTCAACGCGGACGCGCCGGTGCCGCAGGGCGCGTTCGATGCCGTCGTCGCCGAGTGTTATCCCGATTTCGTCAATGCGCTGTCGGTCATCGATATCGACGGGGCCGGGCCGGTTCCGAGCAACAATCAGGCTTACCTGGACCGGGCGCTGCGGCTGATGGATCCGGCCTATATCGCGACGCTCGATCCGGCGACGCTCGACCCGAATTCGCCGGCGTTCGCTATCCCGGGCGGCGGGCCGTACTGCGAGCGGAGCTCGACGATACGCACCGGTCAGGTGCCGGGCGGCGATTCGCTGAGCGTCAAGCTGGCGCCGAATCCGCGGACGCCGGGGGTCGACTACGAGGGCTTCGACCGCGAGATGCTGCGGCTGTCCCTGGTGACGGCGTATGAGGCGGAGAACTGGACTGCCAACTGGCTGACCGGCTTCACACGCGACGACAACATCGAGCAGCAGGACACGAATGCCTTTGCATGGCTGTCGCCGGCTACAGGCGACTACCTGGACGGCAACTCCAACTCGTTCTCGTTCAATAACGCCAAGGTCACGACCCAGTTCAGTACCGACCTGTTCGTGACGACCAGTTTCGATACCTGGGTCAACGGCACGCTCGGTGCGTTGTACTGGAAAGAGCAGGTCAACAACCGGTCGCGCTCGATCACGGCGCAGGCCTCTGGTTCCCATTGCATGTGGGGCAGCCAGACCGGCGTGTTGAATCCGATTGGCCTCCCCGACGGCTGCACCGGGTACACGGAGACGCCGAGCGCGCCGTATCAGGCGGCCGCAGATCCGGCGCGCCCGAAGAGTCCGGCCGATCGCGATACGGAGCACTGGTCGATCTACGGGCAGCTGGATTTCGAACTTACCGAGAGCTGGACGCTCAGTTTCGAGGGGCGCTACAACCATGAGCGGGTCGAGGCCTACGGCCCGATTTTCTATGACACCGGCGCGAGCGGCGGCCCGGGCGGGCTCAACCCGTGCGGCATCTTTTTCCGCGCCTGCGAGCCGTTTACGGACTGGGTGGATGGCGGCAACTGGTTCGCCGACAAGTTTTTCCCGTGGACGGATGAGGCTCCCGACGAAACGGAACTGGGTATGTGGGTTCCCGACCAGACGCTGCTCAGCTCGATTCCCGACCTGTGCCGGCAGCAGGATGCGGCCGCGATCCAGCGCTCGATCCAGGACGGTCCGTTCCAGATCGAACGTGAGGCGGACGGCGTGACGCCCCGCTGGGTCGACACCCCCCTAGGCGGCGCCGTCGTGCCGGTGCTCGACGCGGATGGCCGGGCGATTCCGACAGCCGGCGGCACCGACACTTTCAACCCCTGGTGCACCGACGTGCTGACCGATACGGACAGCTGGTTCTCGCCGAAGGTTCGTCTCGAGTGGGCGCCGAACGACGACCTGTTGTTCTATCTCGCCTGGGCGCGGGCCCGCAAGCCCGGCGGCTTCAGCCTGCTGACCGTCGGCTCGTCCGGCCTGGACCGGGAACTGGCCGAGTTCGAGCCGGAGAAGATGGTGGTCTGGGAAATCGGCGCGAACACGAGTTGGCTCGACAACGCGATCGTGCTGAACGGCTCCATATTCTTCCAGGATTTCACCGACAAGCAGGCGCTGACGTCGGCGCTCGGCAACGACGGTCGGCTGATCTCGAAGATCGAGAACGCCGGTTCGGCCGAGGTCTGGGGTTCGGAAATCCAGATCGACTGGGGTCCGGCGACGGAGTTCCTCGGCGGCAACTGGCGCACGAGCCTGGGCTGGACGTGGTTGCCGAAGCGAGAGTACACCGACTTCACGGTGGCCTCGACGAGCCCGACATCGTCGGCCCAGGCCGGCAACTGCGCGCCGAACGCCCGGCTCTGCACGCTCAGCTATACCGGCAACAAGCTAGAAGACTCGGCCGAACACGCGCTGAATGGCTTCGTGCAGTACACCCGCCCGTTAACGGCCTCGGTCAGTACGTTCATCGAAACGGACCTGATCTGGCAGGATGAGCGTTATGCCGATATCACGAATGAACTTTGGACGGATGCCTACTTCGAGATGAATTTCCGCGTCGGGCTGCAGGGCGACAACTGGGAAGCGGTGCTCTACGTCAACAATCTGCTCGACGACGATACCGTCCGGTTCACCGGCGGCGGTCCGGGACTCGGCTGCTGCTTCATACTCGGCAGCAGCATCGATGTGCAGACGCATCCCGATCCGCTGGATCCGGCCGGCCCGCTCGTGACCGATCCGCGCTCGGCCGTCATGGTCGACCTGCCGCTGTACACGACCGCGTTCCTGACCGACCCGCGGGTCGTCGGCGCGCGGGTCACCTACCGGTTCGGCGGCGACTGACCGGCCGCCGGGCTAAACGTTCGCCCGGTTCGGCCGTGGTCGGCACGGCCGGGCGGGGTGTCGTTGCACGCGGCCGACCGGATTTCGGTCGTGTTGCGACGCTGCCATCGTCCGAGAGCTGACGAAAGAAAACGCGTGTCGGCACGCGCCGGAGTCGCCATGAGAGACCTGTTGCGGAAATTCATGGATCGCGAGATCTCGCGCCGCCAATTCGGCGCCGGGCTGACGGCCCTCGGGCTTGGCGCGGCCGCCGTCGACACGGTGCTGGCGGCAGCCATCGACGAGGCCGAGTCCTTTCCGCGTGACGGCGTCAAGGTCAAAGGCACCGGCGCCGATATTCTCGTCGAGACGTTCCGCGCCGCCAACGTACGCTACGTGTTCGGCACGACCGGCACGGGCATGTCGCCGTTTTTCGATGCTTTGACGACCCGCGGCGGCGCCGAGTGGATCATGTCGGTTGCCGAGTCGCAGGCCACCGCGATGGCGCACGGTTATGAACTTGCGACCGGGTCGCCGGCCGTCGCGTTCGTGCCGGGCGTGGCGATCCCCAGCACGATGAACATGCTGTACAACGCGTACAAGGACAAGTCGTCCCTGCTCGTGTACTCCGACTCGTCGAGCACAGAAATTCCGTTCCGCGACATGTTCCAGCAGATTGAAGACTGGGTCGAGCCGATGGTCCAGTTCACGAAATGGCGCTGGAAGGTCGAAGATGCCGAGCACATGAGCGAGATCGCCCGGCGCGCCTACAAGCTCGCGCAGACGCCGCCCGGCGGACCCGTGCACGTGCGCATCCCGCAGAATGTGCTGCGCCAGCGCGACGTTGAATCGACCGTCTACCCGCAGGGACGCTTTACGATTCCGGTTGGAATGCGGCCGCAGCCCGAACTGGTCGAGCAGACCGCACGGGCCCTGCTCGAGGCCGGACAGCCGATGATCACAGCCGGTGCCGAGGTCAGTCGTGCCGGCGCCAAGGACGCGCTCGTTGAACTGGCCGAGTTGCTCGGCATACCGGTTGCCCAGGGATTCAGCGCTTTCGGTGATTTTCCGTGGCGCCATCCGCTGTGGGGCGGATTTCACGGACTCGGCGTTCCGGCGACGCTGGCCGGCACCGACGTCTTTATCAATATCGGTTGCCAGATGCCCGGCCCCGGCATTTTCACGTCGCCGCCGCCGCGTTCGGCAATGATCATCGAGGCGCGCTCGGACTATCAGAGCATCGGCATGACGTATCCGACGGATATCGCCATTGCGGGCGGCATCCGGGAAACCATTGTCGATATTACCGATGCGATCAAGGGTATGGCCAGTGCCGAGCGACTGCGAAAAATCAGTGCGCCGCGTCTTGCGGCACGGCGCGAAGCGCAGGCCAGGGCGGAGATTTCACGCAAGGAAAAGGCGCGTGAGCACTGGAATGCGAGCCCGATGTCGTGGGAACGCATGTCGGCGGAGCTCGATCTCGCGCTGGACGATGACGCGATAATCGTGCCGGAACTCGATTACCGGACGCCGTTTTACTGGATGGATTTTGATCGCGGCAAGAAGACAGTCATCGGGCAGACGACGGGTTTCGCGCTCGGCTGGGCCATCGCTGCCGCGCAGGGCGTCAAGATCGCAGAACCGGACCGCCAGGTCGCCTGCCTCGTCGGCGACGGCGCGATGCTCTTCGGTGAGATCGAGGCGCTGTGGAGCGCGGCCCGGTACGACATACCGATTATCATCGTCGTATTCAATAACCGCTCTTATGATAACGAGCGCAACCGGCTGCAATTTGCATCGCCGCTGTACTCGCGCAAGGACACGCGAGATCAGTGGCGCGACATCAGCGGGTATCTTGGCGATCCGGTGGTCGACTTTTCCGGGTTGGCAAAAAGCTTCGGTATCGCCGGTGAGTTGGCCGAGACGCCCGAGCAGTTCGGCAAGGCGTTGCGCCGTGCCCGGGCCGCGACGCGCGAGGGTCGCCCGTACCTGATCGACGCGATCGTGATGCAACTGGACCGGCGCGGTAACCGAACCGAGCACACCTGGTATCCGAAACTTTCGATCGCCGCGCGCCGCAGCCGGAACGTCTGATTCGTAGTGTTCGGCCGTCGTTGGAATTGGCCGGATATTGTGGCGCCGTGCGTTATGGTTCCTTGCTATCCGATCCGGCGGTACCCGCTTGTATACCTCGTAAACGGCGCCGCGGACGGCGCCTGAAGGTTTACGAGATATACAAGCGGGTACCGCCTCGCTAACGGCTGATTCCCGGCATTCAGCCGTGATCGGATTGGCCGGTATTCGTGGCGCCGTGCGCTATGGTTCCTTGCAATCCGATCCGGCCGTAACCCGCCTGTATACCTCGTAAACGGCGCCGCGGACGGCGCCTGAAGGTTTACGAGGTATACAGTCGGGTTACAGCCTCGCTGCGTCAATATGGGCCTGCGACCGGTTTGCTGCCTGCGCACACATCGTCAGGCTCGGTTGAGGTTTGGTGCAGGTGCCACCCGGACGGCAATGCCGCCATCATGTGCAATACCCGGCGACGATGTTGGCGGTTATTCTGTGTCCGCCATGCACCGATCCTGAATCGAGGGCGTTTTCTGTATATACCCTTCGCAAACCTTCAGCCGCGCTTCGCGGCGTTTGCGAAGGGTATATACAGAAAACGCCCGGCCCCGATCCCGCAGGCAGGAAGCGCCTGGCCGCGATGTGCGATCCTGGCCCCGGTACGCTCGACCGCGCCCGGCATGACAGCCGGCTCCGGACAAAGTAGAGTCCGGTTCCGGGCAATCCCCGCAAGAACAGCATGAAATTCTCGACATTCGGCAACCGTTTCACGCGTCACACCGGCGCCCGGCAACTCATGGATGATCTCGGTGCGGCCATGACGAGCGAGACGCCCGTCATGATGCTCGGCGGCGGCAATCCGGCCCATATTCCCGAGGTCCTGCAATTGCTCACGACGCGCATGCGCGCAGTGGCCGACGAACCGCGCGAGTTCCGGCGCATGATTGCCGACTATGCCAGCCCGGCGGGAGAGGACCGGTTTCGCGAGTCGCTGGCGCGGCTGCTGCAGCGTGAATACGGCTGGGCGTTGGGACCGGAGCATATCGCGCTGACCGGCGGCAGCCAGGCCGGCTTCTTCCAGTTGTTCAACCTGCTGGCCGGTGCGCATGACGATGGTTCGTATCGTCGGATCCTGTTGCCGCTGACGCCTGAATATGTCGGTTACGCGGACCTCGGTCTCACGGAAGACATGTTTGTCTCCAGGCGACCGACGATCGAGTTTCTCGATGATCGACTGTTCAAGTATCACATTGACTTCGAGCAGCTCGCGGTGACCGATGATATCGCCGCGATCTGCGTATCCCGGCCGACGAATCCGACGGGCAACGTATTGACGGATGCCGAGGTGCGTCGGCTCGCTGAAATCGCGCGGGACGGCGGTGTGCCGCTGATCCTGGATAACGCGTACGGCGTCCCGTTCCCGGGCATCGTTTTCACGGACGTCGAACCGATCTGGGACGACAACACGATTCTGTGCATGAGCCTGTCGAAGATCGGGTTGCCGGCGGTGCGCACCGGAATCATCGTGGCGAGCCCGGAAATAGTCGATGCGATTACCGGTCTGAATTCGGTCATGAGCCTGGCGGTATCGAGCGTCGGCCCGGTGCTGTTGCGGGAACTCGTTGATGATGGAAGCATCGTCGACCTGGGTCGAAACGTCATCGCGCCGTTTTATCGTGACCGCGCCGAGCGGGCCCTGGCATGGCTGCGCGCGGCGCTCGACGGCTGCGAGTATTTCATTCATCGGCCCGAAGGGGCTTATTTCCTCTGGCTGTGGGTGCCGGGTATGTCGATCACCAGCGAACAGTTATATCGTCGGCTCAAGGAGCGGGGCGTCTATGTATTGCCGGGTCACCATTTTTTTCCGGGGCTCGACGGAGATTGGCCGCATCGACACGAGTGCATTCGCATCAGTTATTCACAGGATGCGAACGCCGTGCGCCGCGGCATCGCCATCATCGGTGAAGAGGTGCGCAATGCGTGCCGGTGACGACATGGCGGCGTCTTGTTCGTCATCGCGCATGGCCGTATCCTGAGTTATTACATCGAGGCAGAAAATTCTATGTCCGCAGAGAAAGTGATGTTCGTGTTTCCGGGTCAGGGTTCCCAGTACCGCGGGATGGGGAGCGATATCCATGCCGAGTTTCCGGCGGCGCGGGAAGTCTATGCTGAATCGAGCGAGGCACTCGGCTATGACATGGCGCAGCTGTCTTTCGAGGATCCCGAAGGTCAGATCGGACTGACGCGCTTCACCCAGCCCGCACTACTGACCCATTCGGTCGCCTGCGTGCGGGTATTTGAGTCGCTGACCGGCGGCTCGGTCCGACCGCTGATGGCGGCGGGCCACAGTCTCGGCGAGTACACCGCGCTCGTCGTTGCCGGCAGCCTGTCGCTCGCCGATGGCCTGAAACTCGTACAGAAACGCGGCGAACTGATGGGCGAACATGGCGACGGCGGCATGATGGCCCTGACGCTGGACCTCGAGACGACCCGGCCGATTGCCGATCGATTTTTTTGCCAGGTCGGCGGCTGCAACCTGCCGGAACAGACCGTCGTCGGCGGTCGCGAAGAAGATCTCGATGCGCTGGCGGCATTCGTCATGGAGCACCATCCGCGCAAACGCGCCGTGCCCCTGGCGACCGAGGGCGCCTTTCATACCTACTTCATGGTCAAGGCGGCACAGTTGTTCCGTGAGGTGCTGGACGCGACTGATTTCCAGCCGCCGGCCGGCCAGGTACTGGCCAATTACACCGGTAATGTTCACGACCCGGATGCCGAGGCGATCCGCTCGCGACTGTTTTTCCAGTTGTTCAGCCCGGTGAAGTGGGTCGGTTGCCTGCGCACGGCGATGGAGCAGGGTGTCGATACCTTTATCGAGTTTGGCGGTGGGCTCGGTGGGTCGGAAGACCCGGCCGAGAAACGACCAAATCTCGAAAGCATCATCAAGAAGACGCTGCGTTCGCGTCAGTATGAGGCCGACTATTTCGCTGCGATCAACTGCGCGACGTTGCATGCGGCCGCGGAGGCGTTTTCGGCGTAGCGCCAACGACGATTGTATTCGGCGCCTTTGGGACGCCTGTCGGGCACTACCCGGCGGCTTTCTTGATCTCGCTGTCGTCGTCGATCTTGAACATACCGGTGTCGTCGCCAAACACCGTTTCGGCGAACCGGGCATCCAGATCCTCGAGCCGCAGCATGCCGGTGGCGCTGGTGTCATCGCTGCTCATCTCGGGCATGGCAGTCGGCTCGCTGTCACTCTTACGGCGACGTTCGTGCTCGCCCGGTTCCTCGAGTTTCAGATCGGCGCTGTCGCCTTTCTCGAGCGATGCGGCCGTCGCATCCAGCGCGGCAGCCATCAGCATGGCCGTGCCGTCGCTGATCGGCTCGGATTCCGCTGGTTTGACCGCGGGCGGTGGCGTTTTACGTTCATTGGCAACCGACTGTTCGAGAGGGCTGGGTTCTTCCTGGCGGCGCTTGCTGTCCGCTGCGGCGGCGGATTTCTTGTGTTGCACATCCTGCGGCCGGTTGCTACTGCTCGAGTTACCACTACTCAGGCGCCGCCAGCCGAGTGCCTGTGCGACATCGGCAACCATCTGCGGTGTGACCGTGTCGGCGCCCTGGGCCGCGGCATAACTGAATACGGCATCCATCATGGTATTGACCAGTCGCGGCACGCCGCCGACATAACGGTAGACCATGATGGCTGTTCCATGGGTCAGGAGACGGTCAGCCTGTCCG
>JAJFJS010000062.1 GCA_021773815.1 Gammaproteobacteria bacterium | reverse complement strand
CGACGACCGCATGGCACGGCTCTGCGATTCCGCCCGGGGGTTCATCTATGCCGTGACGATCACGGGCATCACCGGCGGGGCGACGGAACTGCCGGCCGAGGTGCCGGCGTATCTGGATCGCGTCAAAGCGCTGGCTGGTGACACCCCGGTCTGTGCCGGTTTCGGTGTGCGCCGACCCGAGCAGGTCGTGAGCCTGGGCCGGCATGCCGACGGCGTGATCGTCGGCTCCGCGTTGGTCGAGCAGCTCGAGGCCGGGAATGATCCGGCGGTGTTCCTGACTTCGTTGCGGAGCTGACCGGAGACGGAATATTTACGTGGTCCCTGCCGCTCGAGCATTTGCCGACACCTGATCCACCGCCGCCTGAAGCGCGTCGCGGCGGCTGGCGAATCGTGCTGTTTCCCGGATCCTGTCAAGAACGCCCATTTTTCCGAGCGTACGGGCCAGGCCGGCGTTCAGGCCGGCAATAATGACGTTCTGCCCGGCCGTGTCGGCACGCTGAATAATGTCTTCGAGGGCCAGCGCGGCGCTGCCGTCCATTTTCGGCACATCGAGTAGGTCGATGAGCAGAATGTCGCAATGTCCCACGGTGGCATATTTCCTCGTCAGTTCACTGGCGGCGCCGAAACTGATCAGTCCGGACAGGTGCAGCACCAGTACGCGGCCGTCGCAGCGGCGAAACAGGGCTGTTTCTTCCGGGCCGAAGAAGCTGGCGTGTTCCGGATCGTGAACCGGTCGAATGGATTCGATCTGGTGGTCGGCGGCTTCCTTGACGAAAGCAAGACTGGCCAGCACGACGCCGGCGGCGACAGCCGTAATAATATCCACCAGCACCGTCAGCAGCAGGACGACGCACATCAGGACCAGGTCCATGCGCGGGGTGCGATGCATGCGGGCCAGAAACCGCCAGTCGATGACGTCGATACCGACCTTCATCAGGATGCCCGCGAGTGCGGCATGGGGAATAAAGGCCACCGCGCGGCCCAGCCCCAAAACAACACCCAGCAACACGGCTGCGTGCACGATCCCCGACAAGGCGGTACGACCACCCGCATTGACGTTGCTGAGTGTCCGTATGGTTGCCCCGGCCCCCGGCAGGCCTCCGGCCAGTCCGGCCAGCATATTTCCCAGCCCCTGACCGACCAGTTCCTTATCCGGGTTGTGAAACGTCCTCGTGACGCTGTCGGCGACCAGAGAGGTCAGCAGGCTGTCGATAGATCCCAGCGCGGCCAGGACGACCGCGGATACCAGCATGTCGTTTAACAGGGTGAAACTGAGTTCGGGTCGTTGCCAGTTTGGCAGGCCCGACGGGATATCGCCGAGCACGGGCGTGCCGGAAAGTACAGCCGCTAACAGCGATCCTGTCACGAGGGCGATCAGAGGAGCGGGGAGGATTTCACCGATACGCCGCGGCGTGAACATGCAGATAGCGAAAGACACGATGCCGATCGCGGCGGCATTCCAGTTTGGCTGCTGCAGCTCCCGGGGCAGTATCGTCAGCGCGTTCGTTATGCTGTCGGTACTCGGATAACCGATCAGCGGTTCCAGCTGCATGATGATCAGGATGCAGCCGATGCCGGTCATGAAACCGGAAATGACCGGATAAGGCATCAGGTTGATGTAGCGCCCGAGGCGCAACCAGCCGAGCAGGATTTGCATCGCACCGGTCATCATGATCACGGTGAAGGCGAGCGCCGGTTCACCGGCGTACTGCGTGAATACGGCCGCCGCAACGATGGTCATCGGACCGGTCGGACCTGAAATCTGGCTGGGCGTGCCGCCGAACAGCGACGCAAACAAGCCGACACAGATCGCGCCGTACAATCCCGCCACGGGACCGGCGCCGGATGCCACGCCAAATGCGATCGCGAGCGGCAGCGCGATGATAGCCGCCGTCAGGCCGCCGAAAAGATCCCCGCGCCAATTGGCCAGACCGGGAAGATTCGGGCTAAAGAGCGTACGCACGTTCGTGGGTCAAGGGGATGGCTGAAACTCGAAGTGCGGGCTAACGGCCGCGACCACCAGCCAGTGGCGGTTTCGGTCGCCCGCGAGTCAGGGCGATCAGGCCGATGGCGCCGACCACCCAGCCGATCCATTCGGGCTGCGCACCGAGGCCGACGAGCAGTGCGCCCGCGATGAGTCCGGCCGCGCCGCCAATGACCAGATACTGGCGGCGTTCGCGGCGGTACATGACCTGGCGATCCGGGATCGGCAGCTTGCCTTCGCTGGCCAGGACCTGATCGACGAGCCGGCGTGCAACGGTCGGCAGGCGCTCGAGCACGTAGCGAACTTCCGGCAGGTCGCGCCAGACGCGCTCGGCCGTGGCCTTCGGGCCGGTCTGTGCCGACATCCATTTCTGCAGCACCGGCTGGCCCGTCTCCCACAGGTCGAGTTCGGGATACAGCTCGCGACCGAGGCCCTCGATCTGCACCAGCGTCTTCTGCAGCAGCATCAGCTGCGGCTGGATCTCCATGTCGAAGCGTCGCGCGACCTGGAACAGCCGCAGCAACACCTGACCGAACGAGATGTCCTTGAGCGGCTTGTTGAAAATGGGTTCGCAGACCGTGCGCACGGCGGCCTCGAGTTCATCGACGCGCGTATTGGCGGGCACCCAGCCGGAGTTCAGGTGCAGTTGCGCAACCCGATGATAGTCACGCTTGAAAAAGGCCAAAAAGTTCTCGGCCAGGTAGCGCCGGTCGCCGTCCTCGAGTGTGCCGACGATGCCGAAGTCGACCGCGGCATAGCGCGGATTGGCCGGGTCGTGAATATCGACAAAGATGTTGCCCGGGTGCATGTCGGCATGAAAGAAATTGTCGCGGAAGACCTGCGTAAAGAAGATCTCGACGCCGTTGGCCGCGAGCTTGCGGAAATTCGTGCCGGCGCGGCGCAGGCTGTCCATGTCGCTGATCGGCACGCCATGGATGCGTTCCATGACCATGACCTGCGTCCGGCAGTAGTCCCAGTAGACCTCCGGGACGTAGATCAGCGGCGAGCCGTTGAAGTTGCGCCGCAGTTGCGCCGCGTTCGCAGCCTCGCGCATCAGGTCCAGCTCGTTGAGAACCGTCTTCTCATATTCCCCGACGACCTCGATCGGCCGCAGCCGTCGGCCGTCGGCCCAGTAGCGCTGCGCCATGTCGGCGATGAAGTACAGGATCTCGATATCGCGCTCGATGTCCCGCTGCACGTTCGGCCGCAGGATCTTGACGATCACTTCGAGGCCCGTGTGCAGCTTTGCGACATGGACCTGGGCGATCGACGCGGCGGCCAGCGCCTCCGGGTTGAATTCGGCGAACACCGTGTCGGCCGGCTGCCCGTACGCGGCCTCGATCGCTTGCAGCGCCAGTGCGCCGGAGAACGGCGGGACCTGGTCCTGCAGCTTCGCGAGTTCGGCGCCGATATCGTCGGGCAGCAGGTCCTGGCGGGTCGAGACGGACTGGCCGAACTTCACGTAGATCGGCCCGAGTTCCTCGAGCGCTTCGCGAATGCGCTGGCCGCGCGGCGCCGAGGAGCGTTTGCGGCCCCAGTTCGGCGGCCACAGGTAGAACACGAAGCGCAGCGGGCGGAACAGGTGCGCCGAGACGATCAGTTCGTCGAGCCCGTGACGGACGAGCACGCGCTGGATCGCGAGCAGGCGCAGTAGTAATCGCAGGCGCTTCATTGTGCTGCCGGCCCGGTCAGTCGATCGATGCGGGCGGCAATACGCTCGACATCGTCGACGAGTTCGTCGACGGCGCGGAAATGGGTCTCGACAGCGCTCCGGGTCGGCAACGGCCCGGTGGTTTTGTGCAGACGCCCGGCGGCCCGTTCTGTAATTTCTTCCGCGAGGCCGGCGAACCGGTCGAGCGTGCCGCGCACCAGGCTTGACCAGTCGGCCGCTGCCGGCTCGCCAAACCACTCGGCCAGCGTGTCCTCGAGGTCCGGCCGCGCGCAGAGCAACATCTCGCGAAAGCGATCGGCAATCTCGACATCCCCGGTGATCTCGACGCGCCCCTCGCGGATCGGCGCCCGGCTGTCGATGAACATCAGGCGGTTGAGTTCGAGCAGGGTCCCGGCGATCTCCACATCGACATCGCGCTGCGCGTCGCACGAGATCTCGACGAGACCGTCGGTGGCGGCGATCACGATCGGCTCGGGCAGGGGCCGCGCGACAATGCGCAGCGCGCGGCCGTCGAGCGCGTCGCACAAATCCTGGGCCCGGTCGTTATCGTCGATGCCGCGGTTGATGACCGCTGCCATCGGGCGCAGCAGCGTATCGAGAACCCAGTGGTTGCCGGTGTCCGCCATGGCCATCATGCGCGAAACAGACTGGTCGTCGGCGCGCAGCGCCGGATTCGACCGGGGGAACATTCGGTTACGGTAAGCATCGGGTTACTTCTGGTTCTTATCCGGGCTAGTACTTGTACCCGATATGTAACGCCACGATACCGCCGGTCAGGTTGAAATAGTGGCTGTCTTCCAGCCCGGCTGCGGTCATCATGTCACGCAGGGTTTCCTGATCCGGGTGCATGCGAATCGATTCGGCGAGGTATTGGTAACTCGGGGCATCTTTGGCGACATATCGGCCGAGCATCGGCAGCACCTTGAACAGGTGAAATTCATACAGCGGCTCGATCAGTTTCAGCGCCGGTTTGGAAAATTCGAGAATGAGCAGGCGGCCGCCGGGCTTCAATGCCCGATACATCGATGCGAGGGCTGCATCCTTGTCGGTGACATTGCGCAGTCCGAAACCGATCGTGATGCAGTGGAAACTATCATCCGCGAACGGCAGGCATTCGGCATTCGCCTGTGCGAGCGTGACGTTGCCGACGATCGCGTCGTTGACGAGCCGGCGGCGGCCCTGATCGAGCATTGCCGCGTTGATATCGGTCAGGCAGACCAGGCCGGTGTCGCCCACCTGGCGGCACATGCCGGCGGTCAGATCGGCCGTGCCGCCGGCGACGTCCAGCGCCCGGTCGCCGGGGCGCAGGCCGGTCTTGGCCAGCGTGAAGCGTTTCCACAGCCGGTGCATGCCGCCCGACATCAGGTCGTTCATCAGATCGTAATTGCCGGCGACGGAGTCGAAGACGCCGCGGACACGCCCGGCCTTCTCGCCGGTCGGGATCTGTTCGTAGCCGAAATGGGTCGTGGATTCTTGCGCGGTCATAGGAGCCGCATTATATCGGTGTCCGGCGGCGAAAAGGGGGAGCGGGACGTCTCATGGCCGGTGCAAATGTCCGCCGCGGCCGGCGCCGGTCGTTCAGAGAATATACCGGCTCAGATCGTCGTCCTTGATGAGTTCGCCGAGATGCTCGTCGACATAGTCGGCGTTGACCGTCACGGACTGGCCGCTGCGGTCGGCGGCCTCGAATGAAATGGTCTCCAGCAGGCGCTCCAGCACGGTATGCAGCCGCCGGGCGCCGATATTCTCGTTCTGCTCGTTGATATCGTGGGCGATCTCCGCGGCCCGCCGCACACCCGATTGCTCGAATTTCAGCTCGACGCCCTCGGTGGCCATCAGCGCGGCGTATTGTTCGGTCAGCGAAGCGTCCGGCTCGGTCAGTATGCGGACGAAATCGTCGCTCGTCAGCGCGGTTAACTCCACACGGATCGGAAAGCGGCCCTGCAATTCCGGGATCAGATCAGACGGCTTGGATGTATGGAAGGCGCCGGAGGCGATAAACAGGATGTGGTCGGTCCTGATCATGCCGTACTTGGTGTTGACGGTGCAGCCCTCGACGAGCGGCAGCAGGTCGCGCTGCACGCCCTCGCGCGACACATCGGCGCCGGTCGCGTCCGCGCGCCGTGCCACCTTGTCGAGTTCGTCGATGAAGACGATGCCGTTTTCCTCGGCGTTCTTCAGTGCCTGGATCTTGATCTCGTCCTGGTTGATCAAACGGCCGGCCTCTTCTTCGGTCAGCAGCTTGAATGCCTCGCCGATCCGCAGCTTGCGCGAGCGTTTCTTCGGGCTCGACAGATTCTGAAACATGCCCTGCAGCTGGCTCGTCATCTCTTCCATGCCCGGGGGCGCCATGATCTCGACACCGACCGGTGCGGCCTGCACCTCGATCTCGATTTCCTTGTCGGCGAGTTTCCCCTCGCGCAGCATCTTGCGGAATTTCTGGCGCGTATCCGCTGCGGATGCGCTCTCGTCGTCGCCGTCGGGCATCGGCAACAGCGCATCAAGAATGCGGTCCTCGGCGACGTCCTCGGCGCGATGGCGCACCTTGTCCATCTCGATTTCGCGCGTCAGCTTGACGGCCGTATCCATCAGGTCGCGAATGATGCTGTCGACCTCGCGTCCTACGTAGCCGACCTCGGTAAACTTCGTTGCCTCGACCTTGATGAACGGCGCCATGGCCAGGTTGGCGAGGCGTCGGGCGATCTCGGTCTTGCCGACGCCGGTCGGGCCCATCATCAGGATGTTCTTTGGCGTGATCTCATCGCGCAGGCTTTCGTCGACCTGCATGCGTCGCCAGCGGTTACGCAATGCGATGGCGACGGCGCGCTTGGCCGGATCCTGGCCGATGATGTGCTTGTCCAACTCCTGGACGATTTCGCGCGGGGTCATCTGGGACATGTCGGTTACTCCGCCTCGAGGGTTTCGAGAACGATATTGTCGTTGGTGAAGACGCAGATTGACGCGGCGATCTCCAGGGACTTGCGGACGATGGTGTCGGCGTCGAGATCCGTGTTGTCGAGCAGAGCGCGCGCGGCGGCCTGGGCGAACGAACCGCCGGAGCCGATGGCCATCAGGTCGTCCTCGGGTTCGATAACGTCGCCGTTACCGGAGACGATCAGCGACGTTTCCTTGTCCGCGACCACGAGCAGGGCTTCCAGCCGCCGCAGGCGCCGATCCGTGCGCCAGTCCTTGGCCAGTTCGATGGCCGCGCGGGTCAGGTTGCCGTATTGCTCGAGTTTGCCCTCGAACAACTCGAACAGCGTGAAGGCATCCGCCGTGCCGCCGGCAAATCCCGCGATCACGCGGTCTTTGGCGAGGTGACGGACCTTGCGCGCGTTGCCCTTCATGATCGTGTTGCCGATGCTGACCTGGCCGTCGCCGCCGACCGCGACGCGCCCGTTGCGCCTGACCGACACGATCGTCGTGCCTCTGAATTGTTCCATGTTATTGATTCCTTTTGGAAACATTAGGCACGAAAGCAAATTGACAGGGGCTGATGCGGGCGGTTTTTCGGGCGAATTCCAGCACTGAATTTGGTGTCTGACACCAAATTCGCTCAATTCACTTCCGCATCAGCCGCTTTCAATTCCGATTCCGTGCCGCTATGCCTACTTCCGTGTTTTCCGGCGCGCACGCGGATGCGCTTCATCGTATATCTGGGCGAGATGCTGGAAATCAAGGTGGGTGTAAACCTGCGTCGTGCTGATATCGGCATGGCCGAGCAATTCCTGGACGCCGCGCAGGTCCCGGCTGGACTCGAGCAGGTGGGTCGCGAAGCTGTGGCGAAACAGGTGCGGATAGACGCGCTGCGGGATGCCGGCCATCGTCGCCCAATGCTTGACGCGCGTCTGGACCGTGCGCGGACCGATACGCCGGCCCCTGACACCGACGAACAGCGCGGGTTCCTGCGGAGCGGCGAGACCGGCGCGCACCGCCAGCCAGTCCCGCAGGGCGTGGCGGGCCTTGCGGCCGACCGGCACCAGGCGTTCCTTGCTGCCCTTGCCGGTGACGCGCACGATTTCATCGTCGAGATCGACATCGGCTGGATCGAGCCCGACGAGTTCCGCCAGGCGCAGGCCCGATGAGTACAGTAATTCGAGCATCGCCCGGTCGCGCTTCGTCACCGGATCGTCGCCGCGGATATCGAGCAGCCGGCCCATCTGTTCGATATCGAGCGTGCCGGGCAGCCGGCGCGGTGCCTTGGGCGCGGAAACATCGGCGGCCGGGTTGTGAGTCGGGGCGTCGCCGGCGAGCGCATCGCCCTCGCGAATCAGGTAATTGATGAAACTGCGTACGCCGGACAGGCGGCGCTGGATGCTGCGCGGACCCAGGCCCCGGGCATGGCTCTGCGCGGCGAAACGGCGCAGATGATGGACGCTCAGGTCCGTCCAGCGCTCGATTGCGCCGTCGTCGCAGAACGCCTGAAAACAGACGAGATCACGCCGGTACCCTTTGACCGTGTGGGGTGACAGCCGGCGTTCGAGCGCGAGGTGCTCGAGATACCGCTCGACGAGTTGCCGTTGTCGGTCGTGCACGTTGCCTGGGTTTTGGTGCCTGGTATGCGTTGCCGGGTCTTGGGTGCCTGACGTCACCGCGGACGGTGTCGGTCCGCGGCTCGATTCCGCCGGGAGCTACCTCGTCAGTGCGGCGGCGACGAGGTCGCCGATG
>JAJFJS010000061.1 GCA_021773815.1 Gammaproteobacteria bacterium | reverse complement strand
GGTCACTTCCAGCGGAATATCGTCGGCGGGGTCGGCATCGTCGTCGTGCGTGATGGTGCCGAGATGCGCCTTGAGCTGGAGTCCGTCGCGGTACGTCTCCAGGCCGTCCCAGGCCACGGTCACGCCATCCGGCTGGCCGCCGACCGCTGCCGTCGGCGCCGTAACCGCCAGGTTGCCGAGCGTGTCGCCGGGACCGACGGTCCAGACATACAGGTCGAACGTCGTCGAGCTGCCTGCGGTCTCGTAGCCGTGCACGTCGATGATGTACTCGCCGGGATTCGGCAGCACGACGTCGACCTGCTCGTTGGAATCGAAGGCGCCGCCGATGCCGGCAAGCTCGCAGAGTACCAGGCCCGGGCAGTAGTAAACGTACAGGTCCAGGTCGTCGTCGCCGGCGGTCTTGTCGTCGAACAGCGCCACGCGCAGCAGCGTATCGGTGGCGGTGACGATGATCGGGTTGGCCGGTCGCCAGATGCTGGTCGGCAACCGGTCGCGGTCTGGCTCGAACGCATAACCATTCGTCGGGTCGTCGGTAACAAATTGATCCGGCAGGATGAACGGCGCGGCGAGGCCGCGGGTCGTCGCCGTGTAGGCACCGGTGTAGCCGAACCGGATATTGAAGGCGAGGTTGCCCGTGACGCCGCTGCCGCGGGCCTCGAGCGGCGCATCGAACCGCACGGGGAACGCCGCGATCGGGCTGCGCACTGTGTGTTCGGGGCTGACCCAGCTCAGCGCGCCGAACTGCCACTCTTTGAGGTCGGCGGTCGCGGTCGTCAGCGTGACATCGAATTGGGCGGTTTCGCCGGGCGCCAGCGACAGCACCGTCGGCTCGACCGTGACGTCGATGCCGGGCGGCGGCACGATCTGCGCCGTGTACTGTCCGGCGGCGCCGACATTGGTGACGCGGCGCCGGACCGTCCGGTCGGCGACGAGCGCGCTGACCGCGATCGACGGCAGGTTGAGATCCGTCGCGGCATCCGGAAAACCGGCCGCGGCGAGGTCGGCGCAGGCCTCGTCGGTGATTACGCCCTCGTCCAGTCCGCACAGGAACGCGTCGTAATCTTCCTTGCCGGCGTCGTAGACGAGCCCGGGCTCGACGGCCAGGTTCGGCACCACGTGGCCGGCGCCGATGTCGAACGGGTCGGCCGGTGTGACGCCGTCCGCGCGGACAATATCCTGGCGCCCCGTCGTCATCAGCGCCGATTTGATCGCGGCCGGGCTCCAGTCCGGATGCGCTTCACGGATCAATGCGGCCAGGCCCGCGACCTGCGGCGTCGACATCGACGTACCGGACAGGTACTGGAAAAACTCGTCGCGGATGCCGTTGGCAACGTCGGGCGTCTGCCCGGCCAGGATATGCACGCCGGGCGCCGTGACGTCCGGCTTGATGATATCCGGGGCGGTCAGGTTCGGGCCGCGTGACGAGAAGTCCGCGAGCACGTTGCCGGTCTCGGGCACCGACAGGATCAGGTTCTTGTCGAGCGTGACATCGATCCCATCGCCGTTCTGCAAGGCGGTCAGCAGGCGCGCGCCGATGCTTTGGCCGATCATGACGGCCGGAATATCCACGGCATTGCGCGTGCCGGCCATGACGATGAGTTCGCCGCTGTTGTTGAAGACGACCGCCGCGCTGGCCCCGGCGTTCTGCACGTTGCGGAGCTTGACCTCGAAGTTGCAGCTGAGCGGACCGCCGCGCTGGAGGAAGGCGACCTTGTCGATGAGCGCGTCCGCGTTAACGGGCGCGCTGCAGGCGTCGTAGGTTGTACCGCCTGTCGTGTCGTCGTCGTCGACGAGCACCAGCGGGCCGGTCACCGGTCCGTTATCGCGCAGCGGCGGCGTGAAGCTCGCCTCTTTGGCGACGAAATCTCCGGCGACGTCGGCCGGGCCGTCGATGCGCAGCGCCTCCTCGAACGTGTCGCCGGTGCGTGACGATGCCCCGACCGTCAGCACCCACGGCGCGCCGGACGGTGACAGGATCGTCCCGCCGTACGGCCCGTCATTACCCGCGGCCACGACGCTCAGCACGCCCGCGTTGGCCGCGGCCAGCAGCGCGAGGTCGTCGGGGTCCGTGATGCCGATATCGGTGTTGCCGACGGAGTAATTGATGATGTCGACGCCGTCGGCCACGGCATCCTCGATGGCCCGCTGCAGATCCGACGTGCTGCAACTGCCGCGCACCTGGCCGGGCTCGAGCCAGCAGGCCTTGTACACGGCGATGCGTGCCCGCGGCGCGATGCCGACGATGCGATCGACCTCATTGCCGGCCAGCGTCGCGCGGACTTCGCCGCCGGCCGCGGTCGACGCGATATGCGTGCCGTGACCGTCGGCATCGCGGGCTGACATGAACTCGTTGCTGTCCATCGCATAGGTATCGAGGAAGCCGTCCACGTAGAAACGCGCACCGATGACCTTGTTATTGCAGTCCGTGGCCGTGAAAGCCTCGCCGACTTCGCAGCTGCCGTTCCAGCCCGCGGGCGGCTGGTAGACAAGCTGGTCGTCGCGGTTCTTGAATCGCTGGCACAACCACAGGCCGAGCAGGGACGTCTCACCCCACGTCGAGCGGCACAGCCGTGGTCGTTCGGCCTCGACCGTGTCGGCAAAGCTCGGGTGCTCCGGCGCGATGCCGCTGTCGATGACGCCGATGACGACGTCTTCGCCCTTCAGGTCGAGCGCCGACACGAGTCCGGCTGTCGCATCGTAGAGCCCGAGGAATACCGGGCTGTCGTTCGTGTACAGGTAGCGAACGCCGTCTTCCCAGACATTGAGTACGTCTTTGCGCGAGCGGAGTTTTTGCGCCTGGATGCCCGTCAGGCGTGCCGCGAAGCCGTTGAACGTGTACCGATAGCTGTACAGCTTGTTGTCGTAGGCGCCGACCGATCGAAGGATGCGATCGTGCTCGTCGAGCAGCGCTTTGGAGTACTGGCGGACATTGGCGGCCTGCGGGTCGAATTTTTCGCCGTCGGCCGGGCGGGTCGCGGCGAGGCCGCCGGGGCGGCCGCGATAGGTCAGGGCCGGCGGCTCGGCGAGTTGCACGATGAAGACGCGCTCGGCGAACGGATCGGGCGGTGTGTTGCCGGGAGCGGCAAACCCGCCGGTCGCCCAGCAAAACAAGATCAGCGCGGTGCCGACCGACCGTCGCACGGCCGCCCGCCATGGCCTGCGGGGCGGGCGGGGCCGGGACGTTGAATGCGGTGTGCCGATCATGAAGTGCTTCGTCGGGCCTGAACTACCGGTTCCGGCTAAATAAAATCCTGAATTTTACTTATTGAAATAGACGGTTACAGCCGTTTTCTGAAAAGACACTAGCATATTTGGGCGGATTCTCCCAAGCGTTGTGGCCCCCGTGTCGTGGCGACCCGTGATGGCTGTGGCCGTCGCGGACCGGGCGGCAGATCGTGTCGTTCAGCCGGCCCGCAGCAGCGAGCCGGATCGCGCGTCGCGGATCGGCGACGGCCCGGGTGCGCGTCCTGTCGCACCGGGCATGATGTAGTCGACCCGGTCGCCGAACAGGCGCCGGACGCCTAGCGCCGACCGCGCCGCGGGATGACCATGGCGGTTGGCGCTCGTCGAGACGATCGGCTGGCCGACTGCCAGGCACAGCGCGACAGCGACCGGATGCCGGGTGATGCGGACGGCGCAGGTCGCCCGGCCGCCGGTGATCCACGCCGGGCAGTCGGGCGCGGCCGTGACGATCCAGGTGACGAATGCCTGCGTGCCGGTCAGCGCCCGGTCCTCTTCGGGTGACGGTTCGATCCAGTCGTCGAGTTGCGTGCGGTCGGCGGCCAGCAGGATCAGCCCGGTCGATGCGCCGCGCCGTTTGAGTGTGCAGATGCGTTCTACGGCGGTGAAATCGCCGGGATCGCAACCGAGGCCGAAGACGCCCTCGGTCGGGTAGGCAATGACGCCACCTTCGTCGATGGCCTGCGCCGCGCGGCGCAGATGCAGAAAACTGATCGCGGCCGGCATTCGGTCCTCCTCGCGACGTCAGTCGGGACTGGAGGCGGCCGCCTTGGCGGTTTTTGCGCCGGCCTTTTTCTTCGCCTTTTTGCGCGACTTCTTTTTCGTCTTCTTCTTGGCTTTCTTCTTGGCCTTTTTCTTCGCTGCCTTCTTGGCGACCTTCTTCTTGCCCCCGCGCTTCTTGCGCACCGGCGCTTTGGCGAGCAGTTCGATACATTCTGCGAGCGTCAGGCTCTTCGGCTCGCGATCCTTGGGCACCTTGGCGTTCTTTTCCTTGTTCGTGATGTACGGGCCATAGCGACCGTTCAGCACCTGGATGCCCTCAGCCTCGAAATCGAGAATCAACCGGTTCGCGTCGGCCTCTTTCTTCTCGGCAATAATGACGAGCGCGCGTTCGAGCGTAATCGTGTAGGGATCATCCTCGCGGATCGACGCGAACTTGTCGCCGAAGCGCACATACGGGCCGAACCGGCCGATGCTTGCGGACACCGGTTCGCCTTCGGCAGTTTCGCCGAGTTTGCGCGGCAGCTTGAAGAGTTCCAGTGCCTCATCGAGCTCGATCCTCGCCATCTTCTGGCCGGGCCGCAGACCCGCGAACTTGGGCTTGTCTTCGTCCTCACGGGTGCCGATCTGCACGAACGGCCCGTAGCGGCCGAGGCGGACGCTGACGGGCTTGCCGGATTTCGGGTCGATGCCCAACTCGCGCGCCTGCCCGGCTTCCTCGCGTGAGACGGTTGCTTCCTTTTCGGTGACGAGTTGGTGGAACGGGCCCCAGAATTCGTCGAGCACCGGCACCCACTCGTGCTCGCCGCGCGATATCTCGTCGAGCGTGTCCTCCATCTGCGCCGTGAAGTCGTAGTCGACGTAACGCTCGAAGTGGTTGGTCAAAAAGCCGATGACGATCAGCGCCACTTCCGTAGGGATGAAGCGCTTGCCGTCCATCTCCACGTACTCACGGTTCTTCAGCGTCGAGATGATGCTCGCGTACGTCGACGGCCGGCCGATACCGTATTCTTCGAGAGTCTTGACGAGACTCGCTTCCGTAAACCGGGGCGGCGGCTCGGTAAAATGCTGGTCGGCGCGTACCTCGCCGAGCGTCAGGATGTCGCCCTCGCTGACCACCGGCAGCGTGCGGTCGTCGTCGTCGCCGATCCGGGCATCGTCCTGCCCCTCCTGGTACACGGCCATGAAGCCGGGCTTGACCAGCGTGGAGCCCGTGGCCCGCAGGCGTGCCGTATCGGGCTTGCCGACCGGCAACAGGTCGAGCGCGACCATGTCGAACAGTGCGTGGACCATCTGGCATGCGACGGTGCGTTTCCAGATCAGGTCGTACAGCTTCAACTGATCGGGGTTCAGTCGGCCCTTCAGCGAGTCCGGCGTGCGCTCGACGCTGGTCGGGCGGATTGCCTCGTGCGCTTCCTGCGCGTTCTTCGCCTTGGTCTTATAGATCCGGGCCTCGTCGGGCAGGTTTTCGGCGCCGTAGCGCTCGCGAATCAGATCACGAATCTCCGTGAGTGCGTCCTGCGCGAGCGTGACCGAGTCGGTACGCATGTAGCTGATGAGGCCGACCGCACCCTCATCGGTATCCATGCCTTCGTACAGACGCTGCGCCGTCATCATGGTCCGTTGCGCGGTGAAGCCGAGCTTGCGGGCCGCTTCCTGCTGCAGGGTCGAGGTCGTAAACGGCGCCGTCGGGTTTCGCTTGCGCTGCTTTTTCTCGATGGCGTTGACGCGCACCCGGCGGGTTCCCGCGTCGGCGGTCTGCTGTGCGGGCAGCGCTGCTGCCTGCAGGTCGTCGCGTACGGTATGTGCCTGCGACTCGTTGACGAAACTGAACTGCTCGACCCGGTTGCCGCCGTACTCGGCCAGGCGCGCGGTAAACATCGCCGGAGCGTCGCCGACGTCGGCCTCGATGGTCCAGTATTCCTGCCGCTGGAAGGCGTCGATTTCCTTCTCTCGTTCGACGATCAGTCGCAGCGCCGGCGTCTGTACGCGGCCGGCCGACAGCCCCTGGCGGATCTTCTTCCACAACAGCGGCGACATGTTGAAACCGAACAGGTAATCGAGCGCGCGCCGCGTCTGTTGCGCATTCACCAGCAGGTTCGACAACTCGCGCGGATTGGCGACGGCATCCTGCACCGCCCGTTTCGTGATCTCGTAGAACACGACGCGATGCACGTCCTTGTTTTTGAGCAATCCGCGTTCTTTCAGCAGTTCGTGCAAATGCCACGAGATGGCCTCGCCCTCTCGGTCGGGGTCAGTCGCGAGCAGCAGCGTATCGGCTTTCTTCAGCGCCTTGGCGATGGCATCGACGTGCTTCTGATTTTTTTCGATGATCTCGTACTTCATCGCGTACGAGTTTTCGGTATCGACCGCGCCTTCCTTGGGCACGAGATCGCGCACGTGACCGTACGAGGCGAGGACCTTGTAGTCCTTGCCGAGGTACTTCTCGATCGTTTTCGCCTTTGCCGGTGATTCGACGACGACTATGTTCATTCCCATTTCGCTTTCCACGAAAAACAAACCGCGGCAAGGCCGCGGTCAGATAGTATCAAAGGATGAAAATAGGGTTGAATTGCATCAATAAATTCAGTTCACCAGGCCGGTATTCTCTTCGAATACCAGATCTTCCATCCGGGCAAATGCCTTTTCCTGCCCCGGCTGACTGAACAGGACCATCAGCACGACCCATTTGACCTGTTCGACGTCGATGTCCCCGGCGCCGAGTGCGACCAGTCGGTCGATCACCAGCTCTCTCTGGCTGGGCGACAGGATGCCGATCTGCTCAAGGTACAGGATATAGCCGCGGCAGTCGGCGTCCAGCCGCGACAATTCGAAGGTGTTGAACAGCCGCACCGATCGTTCCGCCGGCGGGTTCGCGAAGGGCGGCAGATGGCGGGTGCTGAGTCCGTCGAGCCAGTCGAGGGCGCGGTCGACTTCCGGTTCGCCGAAGCCGGCCTGCAATAATTCTTCACGCAGGATGCTTTGATCGGGTTCCGGTTCGACTTCCATATCCTGATCAGAATACGTTTCAAACAGGTACATGAGCACATCAAGCACAGTTTCGCTCATTTCGACCGACCTTCTTCCCTCTGTACGTAGCGACCGCCGGTCAGCGGTTCCACGCGTCCTTCCAGCTCCAGGATCAACAGCATGGAGGAAAGCTCATCTGTCGTCAATCCGGTTCTCTTCTTAAGAGTGTCGATGTCGACGGGGTCCCAGCCCATCATCTCCAGCAGTCGCAGGTAGTCTGAATCGAGTGTGGGCGCGGTCGATTTGTCCGCTGGTTCCGGATTTTGTTCAATCGTTTCGGCGAGTCCGGCGATCATTCCGCCGAGTTCTTCGACGATGTCGTCTGCCGTCTCGACGAGTTTCGCGCCGTGTCGGATCAGGAAGTGACAGCCGCGTGCGACCGGGTTGTGTATGGAACCCGGGATCGCGAAAACTTCGCGGCCCTGTTCGGCCGCATTGCGTGCCGTGACCAGCGCACCGCTGCGGAGTCCTGCCTCAACGACGAGCGTACCGACAGCGAGCCCGCTGATGATGCGATTGCGCTGCGGGAATTGTCCGCGGCGCGGTTCGGTGCCGGGCGGAAATTCCGCGACGAGTGCCCCGGCGGCCGCGATCTCCTCGGCCAGCCCGGCGTGTTCGCGCGGATAGATGACGTCGGGGCCGGCGCCGAACACGGCGACGGTCTTGCCGCCGGCGCCAAGTGCCGCACGGTGCGCGGCCGCGTCGATGCCGAAGGCCATGCCGCTGGTGATGCAGAACCCGGAGGCGGCCAGATGCGCGGCGAAGCGCGTTGCGGTATCGAGACCGCCCGGTGTTGCATTGCGGCTGCCGACAATGGCCAGCTGCGGGAGGCCAAGCGTGTCGACGTCGCCGCGGACGAACAACAGCGCCGGCGCGGCCGGAATTTCGCGCAGCAGGGCCGGGTAGCGCGGATCCGCCCAGCAGACGGCATGGCAATCGCGCCCGGCCAGCCATGACCGGCAGCGTTCGTGCACTGCCGGGTCGGGACGGCGGATGTCGCGAGCGGCCGCCGCCGAGATGCCGGCGCCGATGAGTTCATCGTGTGGTGCGCGGACGGCGCCCTCGACGGAGCCAAATCGTTCGCGCAGCGCGTCAATCTGCGCGCCGGTGATTCCGGTTGCGAGTCCCAGCGTCAACCACGCATCATCGAGCACGCCCTACTCCGAAAAAAATCCGGCCGAAAAAAAACCGGCCGGCACAATGGCGCCGGCCGGGTCGTTTCAGATCAGCGCCGGGCCGTCCGGCAATGCGTATTCCAGCCGATTCACCCCGTGTCGAACAGCCCGATATCGGCCGCGAACGCGGAGATTGTCGACTCAGTTCGGATTCGTGACCCGGTCGAGGACATGAATGTCTGTCGTCGCCTCCATGATCAGCCCGTAGCTGATGCGGTCATGCGTCTGAAAGACCAGCAGCGTGCCGGCGGATTCGTCGGGCAGGCGCACGGTGCCGCCGCCCGTCCGGTCGCGTACCTTGTCACCGGCCTGCCAGACGCGCAGCACGTGTCCAACTTCGAGCCCGTCGCGCGCACCGCGGTTCAGCACGACGACCTGGTATTGGCCGATAATCGCCAGCCCGTTGACGACGTGAATAATCCGGCCGTTCACATCGGCGTCCGGTGCGCGCGGCAGGAACCGTAACGGGATGTCGCGATCCTGCTCGAACAGCCGATCGCCCTCCAGCGCTTCGCGCTGTGTGTCGATCAGATGCAGCGTCGCCGGATCGCCGGTGCGCCGGATCGTGCCTTCGCCGACATACACGCCCTCATAGCCGACGACGCTGTTGTCGTCGGGGTCGACGAGCGGCTCGCCGACGTGCAGGACGCTATAGCCGTGGTTCAATGTGCCGATCGTTCCGCCGCGGACATATACGTCATTGCCGGCGCCGCCGATCAGGTGTCCCTCCCGGATGGCGACGATATACGGCAGCCGGTCGGCCTCGTCGCGCTCAAGTACCGTGCCCTTGCTCAGGAACGCGGAGATGACTTCGAGCGGGATCGTCATGATCGCCTCGTCCAGGTCTTCGCTGCGTATGCGCGGCGACAGTTTTTCATCGCCGCCGGCGCGTTCGAGGCGAATCTGCGGTTTACCGTCGACATAAACGAGCACGAGTACGTCACCCGGATAGATCAGGTGCGGATTGGCGATCTGCGGATTGACCTGCCAGATCTCCGGCCAGTACCACGGATCGCTCAGGAACATCGCCGAGATATCCCATAGCGTATCGCCGCGTTTGACAACGTAGCGGTCGGGGTGCGTCGGATTCAGCACAACCCCGGACCCGGACTGAGCGGCCATCGCGACCGTGGCTCCGGCCCCCGGGCCGGCGGCAGTGGCGGATAAGCTCAGGAAAACGGCAAGCAGCAAACTCGCACCGGTGGTCACCGGACGAATCCTCGGCGGGGAAATCTTCATGGAATTTCCATCCCTAATGTTTAATCTGCGTCGGCCCGGAAACAGCCGCTGCTATAATTCCGGAGCGCACACAGATTCGCAATGCAAGACAACAACGAGCCCGGAAATCGGCGCAACCCGTAAAACTCACCGATTTCCACCTTGGCTATGTGTCGATATATCATAAAATTATTCGTAATTCATCGCACTGTGCACGAAATTGCACAGGAACCATTATGTCATTGCTGACTATTCTGGAATATCCCGATCCGCGGCTGCGTAAGAAAGCGCGTCCCGTAGAGGCTGTGGATGCGGCGGTGCGCGGCCTCATCGACGACCTGTTCGAAACCATGTATGCCGCGCCGGGTATAGGTCTGGCCGCGACGCAGGTTGATGTTCACCAGCGTATCCTGGTGCTGGATATCTCCGGAGCCAAGGACGATCCGCGTTGTTTCATCAATCCCGAGATCCTCGAACGGCAGGGCTCGACGCCCTCCGATGAAGGCTGCCTGTCCGTGCCCGGGGTCACCGAAGCCGTCGAGCGGGCCGAGAAAATTCGCGTGCGTGCGCTGAATCGCGACGGCCAACCGTTCGAGCTCGAGGTCGAAGGCCTGCTGGCGGTCTGTATCCAGCATGAGATGGATCATCTCGACGGCAAGCTGTTCGTCGATTATCTGTCCGAACTCAAGCGACAACGCATCAAGAAACGGGCGCTCAAGCAGCGCCGCCGCGATCCGGACGGAGCGCGGGATTCGACGCCTCTAATCTAGTGGCAGGCCCATCAGCCGGCTGGCGCGGTATCGCAACCCCATGATCCAGAAACAGATTCGTAGCGCCTTTCGGCCGTGCCCCGGTTGGCCCGCCGGCCTGCAGGCCGGTGCTGCCGCGCGGCTGCGACGCACCGCTGTGCCGCGCGGCTGATGGCCCGCATCCTCTTTGCCGGCACGCCGGATTTCGCCGTGCCGAGCCTGCGCGCGTTGATCGCAACGCAGCATGATGTGGTCGCGGTCGTCACGCAGCCGGATCGCCCGGCCGGCCGCGGTCGTCGGCTGCGACCCGGTCCGGTCAAGGTTTGTGCATTGCAGAACGATATCGCCGTGTACCAGCCGGCCGGCATGCGAGTCGCCGGGGTGGCCGGCCGGTTGCGGCAATTTGAGGCCGACCTGATGGTCGTCGTCGCCTACGGGAGCATCCTGCCGCGCCCGATCCTCGCGCAACCGCGCGCCGGGTGCATCAATGTCCATGCCTCGTTGTTGCCGCGCTGGCGTGGCGCGTCGCCGATTCAGGCGGCGCTTCTGGCCGGCGATGCGCAGACCGGCGTCAGCATCATGCGGATGGCGGCCGGGCTCGATACGGGCCCGGTCTTTGCGGTCCGTGACACACCGATCGGGGCGCACGAGACGGCCGGCGAATTGCAGGAGCGCCTCGCCGACCTCGGGGCGACATTGCTGATTGACTGCCTGGACGCGATCCTGGCCGGTGAGCTGGCGGTCCATGTGCAGGATGATGCGGCCGCGACCTACGCGCCCCGTATCGCGAAGGCCGATGCCGTTATCGACTGGTCGAGCCCGGCCGTCGATATCGACCGACAAATCCGGGCCTATAACCCGTGGCCGGTTGCCCAAACGCATCTGGACGATCAGGGCGTGCGCTGCTGGCGGTCCGTCGTTGTGGCGCAGGACACGCCGCCGGATGCGCGGCCGGGGCTGGTCGTCGCGGCGCGGGACGACGGCATTGATGTCGCGAGCGGTCGGGGCGTCGTGCGCCTCGTCGAGTTGCAGCTGGCCGGGGGACGTCGCGTGGCGGCCGCGGCCTTCGCGCGCGGCCACGATATCGTCGGCCGGGTCCTTGGCGGATGAGTGAGTCGCCGCCATGAATGAAGCAATGCAGGCGGGTGCCTGGGCCACCGAAACGCGCGCGGCCGCCGCGGTCGCCGTCGACCTGGTGCTGGCCGGCGGACGCTCGCTGAACGGTGCATTGAAGGTTGCGCTCAGCGATCAGTTGCCGGAGCGTGATCGGGCGCTCGTCAAGGCGCTGGCCTTCGGTGCGTTGCGCTGGCATCACCGCCACCGGCTGATTATCGGCGAATTGCTCGATCGGCCGGTGCGGTCCCGCGATCGTATTCTCGAGGCGCTGTTGTCGGTCGGCCTGTTTCAGCTGATCGATACGCGGCAGCCGGCCTATGCATCGGTATCGGCCACGGTAGATGCGACGCGCAAACTGCAGCGGCCGCGCGCGGCCGGGCTCGTCAATGCGACGCTGCGACGTTTCCAGCGCGAACAGAACGCGCTGTTGCCCCGGGTTCTCGCCCGGGACGAAGGCCGCTTTTCGCATCCGCAATGGTTGATCGATCGACTGCGCGCCGACTGGGCGGACCGTGCGCCGCAGATCCTTACGTTTGCGCTGGCGAGGCCGCCGATGTGGTTGCGCGTGAATCGCGCCCGTATCGATACCGGCGCCTATATCGAGCGCCTGCAAAACGAGCTCGACATCAATGCGACCAAGCTGGCGGGCATCCCGTCGGCCGTCTGCCTGTCGCGGCCGGTGTCTGTCGGCGATCTGCCGGGCTTTGCCGACGGTCTGGCCTCGGTGCAGGACGCCGCCGCTCAGCTCGCTGCGCAATTGCTCGATGCGACGCCCGGGATGCGTGTGCTCGATGCCTGTGCTGCGCCGGGCGGCAAGACCGGCCATCTGCTCGAACAGGCCGGGGGGCAGCTCGATGTCGTTGCCGTCGATATCGATGCGACGCGCCAAGAGCGGATCGAGCGTAACCTCGAACGCATCGGCTATGCCGCACAGATTATTACGGCGGATGTGACGGCGCCGGCCGCCTGGATCGGAGCGGTCGACGGGGGTGCGGCGTTTGACCGGATTCTCGTCGATGCACCGTGTTCGGCAACCGGCGTCATCCGGCGTCATCCCGACATCAAGTTTCTGCGTCGTCCGACCGATATCGATGCGTTCGCCGCCCGTCAGGGCGCGATGCTGGACGCACTGTGGCCGTTGCTCCGACCGGGCGGCCGGATGCTCTACGCAACGTGTTCGGTGCTCCAGGCCGAAAACCAGGACGTCGTTACGGCATTCCTGGGTCGGCATACCGATGTCGTCGAGGTGCGGCCGTTGAAAGGTCCGGTCCTGGATGCCATCGATGAAGCGCCGGGGCCGGGTTACCAGCTGCTGCCGGGTCCGGCCAATACCGACGGTTTCTATTATGCTTTAATGGAACGAGCCGCCTGACCGGTTCTCGATCGGGTTATCCGGACGCGCGCGGGGCACGACCGGGAAAGTGCCGGCGGCCGGCCCACGACTTCCAGGCGATGTAAGGACGAGGTCAGTTCATTGCCGACAGAGCTTTTCATCTTCACCCGCAGCCGATCGGTCGATTCGGTCACGGCTCCGGCGCACCGGCCGTGCAGCGACGCGGTTCGCGCGTCTGTGCGACGGGCCGGGATTGCTGTGCTCGCCACCATGCTGCTGATGATCGTCACACCATTCGGCGTGTCTGCCGCCACCGCGCCGTTCGAAGTGCGCAGTGCCGAATCGAGACTGTATGACGGCGTCTGGTACGCGACGGCGCTGATTGATTTCCAGCTCAGCGATGAAGCGCTTGCCGCACTCAGGAGCGGCGTCGTATTGACGATTGAATTGCAGATTCGCGTTTCCAGCGTCAGGCGATTCTGGCTCGACAAGGAAACGGCGTCGCTGGCACAGCGCTTCGAGCTTCGCTTTCAGCCGCTGAGCGAGCGCTACGTGACGCTGAATCTCAACAGCGGCGAGCAGGCCTCGTTCGCAACCCTGTTCTCGGCCCTGAGCCATATGGGCCGAATCGTCAACCTGCCGATCATCGATGATTCACTGCTCGATCCCGATGCGGAGTATGAGATATCGATGCGCGCGGTGCTCGATCAGAACACCCTGCCCGGTCCGTTACGGATGCTCGCGTTCTGGAGCAGCGGCTTCCGCCTTGAGAGCGAATGGTTCGTATGGACACTAAACGCCTGAAGCGCAGCGTGTATACGGCTCTCGCCGGTCTCGCACTGGCGCTCGGGCTCGTGACGCTGGTCATGCTCAGCCGAACCTCGCAAAACCCGGCGGCGTTCGGCCGGCTGCATGACCTGTTGCTGGCCATTAATGCGGCCGGCGTCTTGATCCTGCTGGTGCTGATCGTCGGCAGCCTGTATCGGCTCGTGCGCGACCACCGGCGCGGCCGACCGGGCGCCAGACTCAAGGCCCGGATGCTGACCGCGATCGTCGGGCTCGTGGTCGCGCCGCTCGTGGTCGTGTACCTGTTCGCCGTGCAGTTTCTCAATCGCGGGGTCGATACGTGGTTTGATATCGAGATCGAGGCCGGCCTGAATGATGCGCTGACGCTGAGTCGTGCCGCGCTGGATCGGCGCATATACAAGAGCATGGAACAGACCCGGCACATTGCGGCTACGCTCGTGCAGTCCGACAGCGCGGACCTCGTCACGACGCTCGGTGAACTGCGCCGCAACTCGGGGGCCATCGAGGTTACGCTGTACGGGCGAAACTTCCTGATCGTCGCCACCAGCCATCAGGATCCGGCGGCGCCGTTTCCGGCGCCCCCGCCCGAAGACCTGATCCTGCAGCTACGCCAGACCGGCACCTACGTCGGCATCAACCCGATCGGTGATAGCCAATACCAGGTCCACGCGGCGATCGCGCTGCCGAGCGCCCGGCCCGGGCAGGAACCGTTCGTCCTGCAGGCCATCTATCCGGTCGAGGAGCGCATCGGCTCGCTCGTCGACTCGGTCGAGAACACGTATTCGAACTTCAACGAACTCGTCTACCTGCGCGAACCGCTCAAGGCGAGTTTCGCGCTGACGCTAACGCTGGTCGTGTTGCTGTCAGTGCTTGCGGCTGTCTACGGCGCGTTCTTTTTCGCGCGCCGGCTGACCGCACCGATTCTGTCGGTCGTTGCCGGTACGCGGTCGGTTGCCGAAGGCGACTTCGACACGCGGCTGTCAGTAACCTCGCCCGACGAGATCGGGTTCCTGATCGACTCGTTCAATCAGATGATCCGCCGGTTGTCGGAGGCGCGTGAAGAGGCGCGGCTCAGCGAACAGCAGGTCGAAAAAGAGCGCAGGCATGTCGCGGCCATTCTCGCCAGGCTGTCGACGGGCGTTATCGCGATCGAGCACGACGGGCGCATCAGGCAGGCGAATGCCGCCGCCGGCGCGATGCTCGACGCAGACCTGACCGGCGCCATCGGACAGCGACTGGATGCATTGGCCGGTGAGCATGCAACGCTGGCCGAATTCATGCGCGGCATCGAGAGCCACCTGGCATCGGCGGATGCCGATTGGCGCGAGCAGATCAGTGTGCATGGGGAAGGCGGTCGGCGAATATTCGTCTGCACCAGCACCGCGCTGCCGGCCGAGAACGGTGAATCCGGCGGCAGCGTGATCGTCTTTGACGATGTCACGGCGCTGCTGCAGGCGCAGCGAGATGCGGCCTGGGGCGAGGTGGCGCGGCGTATGGCGCACGAAATCAAGAATCCGCTGACGCCGATTCAGTTGTCGGCCGAGAGAATCCGGCGCCGTTATCTCGACGGCATGAAGGAAATGGAGGCCGAGATCCTGAATCGGGCCACCAACACGATCATCGTGCAGGTTGAAGCCATGCGTGACATGGTCAATGCGTTCAGTGAATATGCCCGTGCGCCGGAGATCAATATCTCGCGGTTTGATCTGCATCAATTGATTCGCGAGGTGGCATTTCTGTACAAGGCATCCGACAGTCATGCACAGGTCACTTTCGAACTCGATCCGGCGATCGCCAGTATCGATGCCGACAACGCGCGACTCCGGCAATTGCTGCACAACCTGATTCGCAATGCCTTCGAGGCGATGGAAGGCAGCGTTCGGGTCTGTCTGCATATCGCGACGCGGTTGATACAGCTCGGTGAGCGGGACTTTGCAGAGATCCGCATCAGCGACAGCGGGCCCGGCATCGATCCGGGAATCATGGATCATCTTTTCGAGCCGTACGTGACGGGCAAGAACAAGGGTACGGGTCTCGGCCTCGCGATCGTCAAAAAGCTGGTCGAAGAACATGGCGGCACCGTCACTGCCGGGAATCTCGAGAACGGCGGCGCCATAGTCACGGTCCGCCTGCCCGTGCGGCGCATCGGTGATGCAGTCGAGCCGCACGCTGGTTCCGCGCATGCATCGGAGAAGGCCTCATGACCGCGGCACGCATTCTGGTTGTTGACGACGAAGCGGATATCCGCATGCTGATCGACGAGATCCTGTCCGATGAGGGCTATCACGTCGCGACGGCCGCGGATGCCCGGGAGGCCCGCGAGAAATACGGTTCGCAGGCGCCGGACCTCGTGCTGCTGGATATCTGGATGCCGGGCACCGACGGTATCACGCTGCTCAAGGAATGGTCGGGAGACGAAGGCACGGACTGCCCGGTCGTCATGTTGTCCGGGCACGGCACCATCGAAACGGCGATTGAGGCGACCCGCTATGGAGCGACCGAGTTTCTCGAGAAGCCGGTGTCAATCGCCAAGCTCCTGCTGACCGTTGAGAAAATGCTGCTCGATCATCCGCGATCGACGCAGCGGGAAGTCCCGGCGCGATTACCGCCGCAGATGGCGCCGCTCGGCAAGAGCGAGATGATCAACCGGGTCCGCCGGTCGCTCGAGCAGGTCGCGTCGGTCGCATCGCCGGTCTTGTTGATTGGCGAGCCCGGCACCGGCCGCACCGCCGGTGCGCGTTATCTGCATGCGATGTCGATGCGTCAGGACAGGCCGTTCATCGCCGTCGGTGCTGATGACCTGTCGTCGGAGCATGCGGCAGCCACTCTGCTCGGATCGGCCGACGGTGAACCGGGCATTTTCGCGCGGGCCGATGGCGGCGTCGTGCTGATTCGGGAACTCGCCGATATCAGCGCCGAGGCGCAGCGCATCCTGCTCGATGTCCTGGAACGCGGCGACTACCCGCCGGCCGGTCGGCTGGCCCGGGTCAGGGCCGACGTGCGCTTCTGCGCCACGATTACGCCGCAGGCCCAGGTCGACCCCGGGCATTTCGGCGTGCGCGCCGACCTCGTCGAGCAGTTGGCGATTCCCGCGATCTCCGTGCCCCCGTTGCGCGAATATGCCGAGGATGTGCCGGAATTGTTGCGGACGTTCGTCGAGCAATTCGTCGATGAAAACCGCCTGCCGTTCCGGCGCTTCGGCGTCGCCGCGCAGAACCGGCTGCGCAATTATCCGTGGCCCGGTAATGTGCGCGAACTGCGGGCCCTGGTGCGCCGCCTGCTCGTCATGCCCGGTCCGGAGGAAATTCCGCTCGATGAGTTGGAGAGCGCGCTGCGACCGGTCGACAGCGCGGATGCATCGTTGCTCAAGCAGGACCTGCTGTCATTGCCGTTGCGTGAAGCGCGCGAGCATTTCGAGAAAGCCTACCTGACTCAGCAACTCGCACTCTGCGACGGCAAGGTGGGACTGCTGGCGCAGCGCGTAGGCATGGAGCGGACGCATCTGTATCGCAAGCTCAGGGCGCTGGGCGTCAATTTTCGCCGGACGGATTGATCCGGCGTCACGGGCATTAACCGCTGATATATTTTTCCAGATCGACAATTGTCGACTGCTGTTCGGCGATGATGACGCGGACGAGGTCTCCGATCGAGACCATGCCGACGACCCGGTCATCTTCTATAACGGGAAGGTGGCGGATGCGGTTCTTGGTCATCAGCCGCATACATTCATTGACGTCGTCGCCCGGGCTCGTGGTAATGACGCTGCCGGACATGATATCCCGAATCAGCGTTTCCCTCGATTTGCGGCCTTTCAGAATGATCTGCCGCGTATAGTCCCGTTCGGAGATCATGCCGACGAGGCGGCCGTCGTCGATCACGGCCAGTGCACCAACGCCTTTCTCGGCCAGCATGTAGATCGCGTCGTAGACGGATCGACCCGACTCGATGGACCAGATCTCCCCGCCCTTGTTCGTCAGGATGTCTTTCACTCTTGCCATGGATATCCTCCTCGCGCCCCCGCCTCGTCGATTCCCCGTCGTCGGTCTGTCGGTCGAAGCGCCGGGTGCCGACCCTTGATTATTCGATTCATACAATAGCATCGCCGCGCAGCAAATCCCGAGTCCGCTAGCCGGCGCGTGGCTGATGGATGACACTACATTAATATCACAAGTTTGATTGTCAGGGGCCGAATCGGATCACCGTTTCGACCGGCGGTTGCGTAACGTCGTGTGGCCCGAACGTTCAGCCGATCGGCCCGCCGTTTGCCGAAAGTTTCAGGCCGGCGATCCCGGCCACGACCAGCCCGATGCTCGCCAGCCGCAGGATGTCTCGCGATTCGCCAAAAAAAACGATGCCCAGAATCGCGACGCCGACCGCGCCGATCCCGGTCCATACGGCATAGGCGGTGCCGACCGGAATCTCCCGCATCGCCAGCGCCAGCAACGCAAGACTGACGGCCATCGCCGCGACGGTCAGCAACGTTGGCCATGGACGCGTAAAGCCATCGGTGTATTTCAGGCCGACGGCCCACACGCATTCGAACAGTCCGGCGATCGTGAGCCAGGTCCAGGCCATGGCGACTCTCCTTACGTGATTGGTGTCGATGCTGCCGCGGCACGCATCGGCCGGAGGCATCAATCGTTGTGGCGTTCCGGGTGAAGGTGCAAGTGTATGCCACGACGGTGCCCGGGATAACGCCCGGTGTGAAAATCAGGGCAGCGTCCGGGATTCGGACAGCACGTAGACGCCGTGCAACCGGTGCAGACCCTCCGGCGTGCGCAGTTCGCTGATCGAGAACAGCGCCGTCGATGAGGCGGTCGCCTCGACCGGCGTTCGTCGCGCCGTGATCGTGACCCCGGCGAAGTCGAGCCGGCTGTCATGGATGGTGATCGGGATATCGGCTGCAATGTCGCTGGCCGTGGCGACGAGAATGGCGCTCTCGATCGACACTGCCCGCTCCGCGCCGATGACCCGGCTGTCGAGCATCTCGACGCTGGCGCTGCGAATCTCCAAAAAGCCGATGTCGGCAGCCTCGATTGTGACGTGCTGGCATTGCACGATCGTCAGGGTCGCGTAGCGGCCGGTGAAGCGGACATTGTTCTCGCCGCGGCACTCTCCATCCGGCGCGGGCCCGGCGGCGGGCGCGGGTTGCGACGGCTCTGCCGGCAACGATGCCGGTGGTATCGGCACTGTGGCGAGTTCGTCAATGACGAGACGGGCCAGGGTATCGGGCGCATCGGTCATCGGCACGTGCCCGGCAGCGGGAATCGTCACGAGTCGCGCGTTGGCGATCCGGTGCGTGAGCAGCCGGCCGGTCCGCAGCGGTGCGACCGCGTCGCGTTCACCCCAGATTACCAGCGTCGGTGCGGTGATTCGCTCCAGTTGGCCGCTGAAGTCATGTTGCACGAGCGCCAGGCCTGCGATCTTCGCCGAGTTGCCGCCGAGAAAAATCCGCCGCGCGATCGATGTGTTCAGCAAAGCATCGATCGGGACCGGCCAGGTTTCGAGGTCGGCCAGATCGACGCCGAGCAGCGCGCGCAGCTTGCCGGAATTGGTCTTTGGCAGCACGTCCCACCACCAGGTCGGCCGCAGCTCGTCGAACAGGTACGATGAAAATGCCACGCGGTGCAGGACGCCGGCCGTGTCGATCAGTATCAGTCGCGACACGTGGCGGCGATGAGTCGCGGCATAGTTCAGTGCGATGGCGCCGCCCATCGAATGGCCGATCAGAACGAACGGCCGGCCGATATAGGTGTCGGCGATCCAGCGCACGAACTGCGTGTAGCTTTGCGGCGAGTACCGCTGGTTGTCCGCATCCGATCGGCCGAAACCCGGCAGGTCGAAGGTCACGACGAAATGGTCGACGGCGAGCCTCGGTGCGAGCTGCTGCCAGTCCCGGGCACCGTTCTGGCCGAGTCCGTGTACGAGAATCACCGGCGGGTCGGCCGGATCGCCCCATTGCTCGACGTAGGCCAGGCCGCCAAACACGGGTTCGGCGACGCGCCCGGTTTGCGGCGGCGAGCCAGCGGCGCCGGCGACGGGGATGACGCAGAGCAGGCTCCAGGTCAGTAGGCCGCGGGTCAGTATGCCGTGAGCCAGCAGGCGACGGGCGAGCGACAGTCGACGCAACGGGGTGATCCGCCCGGATCGCCGACCCGAACGGGCTTGAGGATCAGGCGGACAAATAGCGCCGAGTCCAGCCGGGAAGCCCGGCGCCGGTTTCGGTATCGACGGCGGGCGGATAGGGGCGCGCGTTGTAGGTGTTCCAGAACAGGACCCGGCGGCCCTCCAGTCGTCGTTCGCGGGCGTCGTGAACGAGCGCGGCCAGCGCCTTGCCGGTGTAGGTCGTTTCCAGCGCGATTGACTCGGTGCGACGGATCAGCGCGACGGCCTGCGTACATTCGGCGGTCGCTGCGGCGTAGCCGGCGCCGAAAAACTCCCCGCGCAAAGAAACATTTGCCAGTGGCTCGTCGAGCAGCGGCAGGTTCGGGTCGATGTCATGCAGTTGTCGATTGGCAGCGACGAACAGCTTCACGATGCCGTCGGGCGTCGTCACATTGTCCGGCACAACGCGGACCGCTTCGATGCGCGTGGCGCAACCTGCCAGCCGCAGACCGAGTGCGAGCCCGGCGACCGTGCCCATCGTGCCGCAGGCGACATAGATGACATCGGGAGCATCATCACGGCATTGGCCGGCCAGTTCGAACGCCGCGTTGACGAAGCCGATCGTGCCCAGCGGCGACGAACCGCCCCACGGTATCCGGTATAGCCGGTCGGTGCCGGTTGGGTGTTCGGCCGTCAGTCGTTCGGTGACCTCGATCAGGTTGCCGTAACCCGTCGCCAGTTCGAGGCGCGTGCCGAGTAACGCGTGGTAGCGAAGTGTCCTTGCGACATACGGCGTAACCGGCTGGTCGGTCATGATCACGTGGCAGGCAAGGCCGAGCTGTTTGGCGAAAATCGCCGTGGCCAGTGCATGGTTCGAACCGACTGCTCCAAACGTCACGACGCTGTCGCAGCCCTGCCGCACGGCATCGCCGAGCACGAATTCGAGTTTGCGCACCTTGTTGCCGCCGTAGACCGGATTGGTCAGGTCGTCGTGCTTGATCAGCAGCGTCTCGAGACCGAGTTCGGCGGCCAGTGCGGGCGCCGGGGTCACAGGCGTCGGCAGTTCGGTCAGTGCAATGCGCGGCAGCCCCGCCAGGGCGACGTTCGGCACCGCTGCCGTCACGACGCAGGCCGGGCCGGCGGGGCGGGTTGCGGCTCGGGTTGCGGAGGGCAGCCTGGTCTCGTGTCATCGGCCGGAAAGAAACCGCCGCCGTTCTGAAAACGGATGCCGCCGCCGCCGAAATCCTGCTCGGTCAGTTCCCAGATGCGTTCATAGGCGCGATGCCGCCGGTCGAGCTGCGGGCCGAAAGGCCGCGCCTGAATTGCGGAGACGATCTCGCCGCTGACGAACCGGCCGTTGCCGTCGAGAGTGGCGACGAGGATCGGGGCGAGGCCCTTGTCGCCGCTGATGCTGATGCCGTACCAGGTGGCGAAATTGCCGAGGCTGTAGGCGATCAGTCGGTCACGATAGACCTCCATGGCGCGCGGCACGTGGGGGCCGTGGCCGAGCACGAGATCGGCGCCGGCGTCGATCATCGCGCGGGCAAACGCCGTGACATTGCCGCGTTTCTCGCCGAAATAGACCTCTTCGGTGAACGGGATGCGCGCGGCGTCCACGCCCTCGGCGCCGCCGTGAAACGAGACGATGATCAGGTCATGCGTTGTTTCGAGCGCGGCAACCGACGCGCGCGCCGCATCCAGGTCCAGCATCGGGTGCGAATCGGCAAACGGGGAAAATGCGATCAGCGCGGTCTTGATACGCCCGCTCGGCCAGGTTGCGATATCGCCGACCCGCCCGGAGTGGCGTATGCCCGCCGCATCGAGCGCCGCCATGCTGGCCGTCCGTCCGACTTCACCGAAATCACGCGCATGGTTGTTGGCCAGGCTCATGACGGTGAAGCCCGCATCGGCAAGATGTCGGGCATAGCGTGCGGGCGATCGGAACAGGTAGCAGGCGGACGGATCGCGGCACTGTTTGACGGGATCCCCGCCGTCCATGAGTACGCCTTCGAGATTGCCGAAGGCGATATCCGCGTCGGTAAAAACCGTGGCGACATCGGCGAGCAGCGACCGGCCGTCGTCATCGGCGAGCCTGTTCTCCGGGTAGTCGGTGCCGAGCATGATGTCGCCGGCGGCGGCAATCGTGACGCGTGTGCAGGCCAGTTCCGCCGCACGCTGCGCCGCCACCGCCTCGGCCGGCGGCGCCGGTTCCGGCGCGGGTTCGGGCGTCGGTTCGATCGCCGTTGCCGGCGTGACCGGTGTTTCGACGGCCGGTTCGACCATCGTTGTCGTTCGCGTGCAGCCGGCGAGCGCGATGATCAGCGCGCCGATCCACAGCCGGCGGTAGCGGATGTCGTTAGTCTCCGACACGAATCACCATGATATCGACCTCGGCGTCGCGCAGCTGTCCGCGCAGCGTATTGAGTTCATTCAGGCTGTCGACCGGGCCGATCCGGACCCTATGATAGTCCTTGTCATCGACGCTGACGCGCTGAATCCGGGACATGATACCGAGCATCGCCAGGCGCGCCTTCATGCGGTCCGCGTCGGTGTGACTGGAGAATGAGCCGGCCTGCAGTACATACAGGCCCGGCGTTGCGACCGGCTCGGGTCGTGTCGCATTGCGCACGACGGTGTCTTCTTCGGGAATCACGACCTCGAAATTCGGCAGCATGTCGTAGAACTTGAAGCGGGATTCCGGACGCTCCGGCGCCGGGTACTCGGTTTGCACTGCCGGGGCCGGCTCGGGTGCGGCCGTACTCGCCGCGGCGCGCGCGGGCGGCGTTTCGCGATCTTTTACGTAGACTGCGGCCGCGACCGACAGGCCGATGATCAGCCCGAACAGGCCCCAGGCCCAGCCGGGCATCGGCGCCGATTTCGCCGCGCGACGGGTCGTTCTCCTGCGCTTCTTGACCGTCCCGGCCATCAGTGTATCCGTGTCCGCCGGGGCCGGGTCACATTGATTGCGGCGCCGACACGCCGACGAGCGTAAGCCCGTTACAGATGACCTGCCGGACTGCGTTGATCAGCAGCAGGCGCGCATCACGCAAACCGGCATCATCGACGATGAATCGATGCGCGTTGTAGTACGTGTGTAACTCGTGGGCCAGTTCGCGCAGGTCGTGCACAAGATGTTGCGGCGCGCGTTGTCGCGCCGCCAGTGCCACGATTTCGGGATACCGTGCGAGTCTCTGCAGCAGCGCCTGTTCGTGATCGGCCGTCAACAGGTGCAGGTGCGCGCGGCCGTTGCTCTCGGACCACGTCAGGTTGCGCGATTCGAGTTCGCGCATGACGCTCCAGACGCGCGCGTGCGCATACTGGATGTAGTACACCGGGTTGTCGTTCGATTGCGATTTGGCCAGCTCGAGGTCGAAATCCAGATGCTGGTCGTTGGACCGCGAGACAAAGAAGAATCGTGCGGCATCGTTACCGACCTCGTCGCGCAGTTCGCGCAGCGTGATGAATTCGCCCGAGCGTGTCGACATCTGCTGTTTTACGTCGCCGCGGAACAGGGCGACGAACTGCACGAGCTGGACTTCGAGGATGTCCGGCGACTCGCCCATGGCCTCGATGCCGGCGCGCACGCGCGGGACATAGCCGTGGTGATCGGCGCCCCAGATATCGAGCAGCGTGTCGAAACCGCGTTCACGCTTGTGCAGGTGATAGGCGATATCGGACGCGAAATAGGTCGTGCGGCCGTTGTCGCGCACGACAACCCGGTCCTTCTCGTCGCCGTAGTCGGTCGCGCGAAACCAGATCGCGCCGTCTTTCTCGTAGGTCTTGCCGCTCGCCGCGACTTTGTCGAGCGCGTGCTGGACCGCGCCGCTGTCCGTCAGGCTGCGTTCGGAAAACCATTCGGCGGGACGTGCGCCGAAGGCGTCCATGTCGTCGCGGATATCGCCGAGGATCGAATCGAGCGCGCAGTCCAGGATCGCGCGAAAGGTGTCTTCGCCCAGCGTGGCGCGCGCATGATCGATCCATGCATCGACGTGGAGATCGGCATCGCCGTCGGGGGCATCGTCGGGCAGGCTCCCGGCCGCGGGCAGGTGCGTCGCCGCGACCGCGCTGGTGAATGCCGGCGCCGCAGCCGCGGCGATATCCCGGACGTAGCCGCCGCGATAGCCGCCGGCAGGCAGGGCGATGTCGATACCTGCGGACTGAAGCATGCGGATCCAGACGCTGAGCGCGAGGATGTCCATCTGCCGACCGGCATCATTGACGTAGTATTCCTCGTGGACCTCGTGGCCGGTCGCGCGCAGCAGGTTCGCGACGGTCGCACCGTAGGCGGCGTGCCGGCCGTGGCCGACGTGCAGCGGCCCGGTCGGGTTGGCCGACACGTATTCGACGCAGATCTTCCGGCCGCGGCCGGTGTCGCCGTGACCGTACGTATCGCCCCGCGCCAGCACGCGGGCGACTTCGGCATGGAAGGCCGCCGGCGCCAGATGAAAATTGATGAATCCCGGGCCGGCGATCTCCATCCTGGTGACAAGATCTGCCGCGGGTATCAGGTCGATGATGGCCTGCGCGATGTCGCGCGGTTTACCGCCCAGCGGCTTGGCCAGGCGCATCGCGATATTGCAGGCATAGTCGCCGTGGCGACGATCGCGGGTGCGCTCGATCTCGGGCACGGGCAAGCCGTCGGCGCCGAGCGCGTCGATACCGGGTAACCGGGCGATGGCCGCGGCTACGAGTTGTTCAACCTGCTTCTTCATCCTGTCTGTCGCACTGGAGGTATCCGGGAGTCCGGCATTCTAGCAGCTGACCCGAATAAGGAATGCGCGGATTGGACCGGCGGTTATTCGGCGTCAGAAGAGTTCGACCGGATCGACGTCGACGGACCAGCGAGCGTTGCGCGCCGATTTCAATGTGTCCAGCGCCGGTCGCCAGGCGGCGAGAAAGCGCTGGATCTGCGCGCGGCTGTCGGCCTGGATCAGCAACTGGCCACGGTAGCGGCCGGCGCGCCGCTCCATCGGCGCCGCCGCCGGTCCCAACCAGCGCACGCCGCTATAGCGGCCCGTTTCGATCAGCGTCGCGGCGAGATTGCGTGCGTCCTCGAGAAAGGCGAAAGCGGTCGCGCGCTGGCCGGCCTCGGCGCGCGCCAGTGCCAGGCAGCTGTATGGGGGCCAGTGGGCCGCGCGGCGTTCGGCCAGCGCGGCTGCCGCGAACGATTCGTAACCGTCTGCCACCAGCGTGTTCAGCAGCGGGTGATCCGGAAACAGCGTCTGGATGAAGACTTCGCCGGGCCGGTCGCCGCGGCCGGTGCGGCCGGCCACCTGGATGAACGACTGGGCGAGGCGTTCGCTGCTGCGAAAGTCCGTGCCGAACAGCCCCTGATCCGCGTCGATGATCCCGACCATCGTGACGTTCGGGAAGTCGTGTCCCTTGGTCAGCATCTGCGTACCGAGCAGGATGCGCGCCTCGCCGCTGCGTACAGATTCGAGTCGTCGCTCAATTTCGCCCTTGCGCCGCGTCGTGTCGCGATCGATGCGCACGATGCCGTGTTCGCCGTACAGCGCCTGCAGCGCCTGTTCGAGTCGTTCCGTGCCCTGGCCGACGGGCAGCAGGTCGGGCGCGTGACAGGCGGCGCATTCGGTCGGCACCGCGTGCTCGGCGCCACAGTGATGACAGATCAGGCGCGAACGACGCTGGTGAAAAACGAGTCGCGCGTCGCAGCGGCTGCATTCAACGAGTTGGCCGCAGCCGGTGCACAGCATCGCCGGCGCGAAGCCGCGGCGGTTCAGGTACAGCAGCACCTGTCCGTCGTCGTCGAGGTGACGGCCGATCGCCCGGCGCAGCGGTTCGGTCAGTCCGTCCTTGGCGGGTTGTACCCGCAGGTCGATGAGCCGGATGCCGGGTCGGCGTGCGGCGCCGGGCCGGCTCGGCAGCCGCAGTTTCGTATAGCGTCCCGCGGCAACGTTGTCGAGCGACTCGAACGACGGCGTTGCCGAGCCGAGCACGACCGGTATGTCGAGCTGGCGGGCGCGCCAGACAGCGAGGTCGCGCGCCGAATAACGGAACCCGTCCTGTTGCTTGAGCGAGGCGTCGTGCTCCTCGTCGACAACGATGAAGCCGGGCCGGGCCAGCGGCGTGAATACGGCCGACCGCGTGCCGATGATGACGCCGGCGCTGCCGTCCCGTGCCGCGCGCCATGCCGCCAGCCGCGCCGTGTCGTTGAGGCCCGAGTGCAATACCGCGATCGGCGTATTCAGGCGCCGCCGAAAACGGTCGACCAGCTGCGGCGTCAGCCCGATCTCGGGAACCAGCAGCAGTGACTGGCGGCCGCGTTCGAGTTGTTGTGCGACACACCGCAGGTAGACCTCGGTCTTGCCGCTGCCCGTGATGCCCTCGAGCAGGAACGCGCCGTAACCCGACGTTGCGTTTAGCGTATCGATGGCTGTCTGCTGAGCGTCGGTCGGTGTCGGCGCCGGTTCGGGTGTGGCTAGCGGTTCGTGATCGATACCGGTCCGCCGTTCGGCGCAACGTACCAGGCCCTTGGCCACGAGCTTTTGCGCCGCCGTTCGCCAGGTCGCGCCCGCCGGCTCCAGTGCCGTCGCGTCGGCGCCGTCCGGCGACCGACAGACGCTGTCGAGTACGCGGGACTGGACCGGGGCGCGCCGCGCCAGCGACGCGGAATCGGCGGCGAGACCGTCGGCGGTTGCGCACCAGACCGTTTCCGTCGCGTCCAGTGCCCCGCCGCGGCGCAATGTTGCCGGCAATGCGGCGGCGAACACTTCGCCGACCGGATGATGATAGTAGTCCGCGGCCCATTCGAGCAGCGCCATCGTCGTGTCATCGAGCAGCGGTTCGGCATCGACGATCCGGATGATGCGCCGCAGGCGGTCCGCGGGAATCTCGGTGCCATCGGTGATTTGCGCAACGATGCCGGTTCGGGTGGTCTTGCCGAACGGCACGATGACGCGCTGACCGCGCGCCGGTATTGCCTCCCCGTCTCCTGTTGCCGGCAGCGCGTAGTCGAACAATCGCGGTAGCGGCGTGGCCAGGCCGACGCGAAGAATGGTTCCGGGCACGGCGGCGAACTAACCCGTCGTCGGGCGCAGTGCAGGCGTTTGCGGGGACTCGGAGTTTTCCACAAAAACTGTGGATAAAACTGTGGACAACGGGCGGGATCGCAGCCGGAAACCGCGTTGTTCGGTCGGGCCCGTTAATCTGACCAAATTTTGATCGACATACAGATAAGCTAACAGAAACATATAGTTATAGTCTTTTTATAAACTACTGCAAGGCAAAAGACGGCTAAGGCCATGCGATTACAGGATCAGTGTGTATAACTGCGGTGATCGGACCGCGAACCGGGACCCCGATCGTGTCAACGAATTGGCCGACGGGTCGTTTATAGCAGATCGGAGCGCGGTTTGAGCGCCGCGACGCCATGAAGGCAGCATCAGTTATGAATTCCTATATATTGGCGGCCACGCAGGACGGCTCCGGCTGGGAACGGGAGGATGGTACGCTGGATCAACGGCGCGCGATGGAGCGGTTCTTGTCCGGCGTCGAGCAGCGTGCGTATCGCATCGCACGGATCGCGGTGCGCGATGCGGATGAGGCCTTCGATATTGTCCAGGATGCGATGATCCGTCTCGTCCGCTCGTATGCGCGTCGTCCCGAGGCCGAGTGGCAGCCGTTGTTTTACCGGATCCTGCAAAACCGTATTCGCGATCATCAGCGCCAGCAGGCGGTACGGAATCGCGTCTTCGGCTGGTTTGCGCGGCGCGACGCCGATGATGTCATCGACCCCGTGGCGCTGGCGCCGGATGTCGTCACGGCGCAGCCGGACCGCCAGGTTGCGCTCGACGAGTCGATGGCGGCGCTGGAGACGGCGATTCGTGCGTTGCCTGCCCGCCAGCAACAGGCATTCTTGCTCCGCACGATAGAAGGCCTGGATGTCGCCGGGACCGCCGCGGCGATGGGCTGTTCAGACGGCAGCGTCAAGACGCATTATTCACGGGCGGTGCGGAATCTGCGGGCCGCGCTGGGCGATCACTGGGAAAGCGGCGATGAAAACAACTGATCACGACACGCTGGGAAGCGCGGACCGGGAGTTTGCCGCACGCGCAGGCGACCGGTTGCGCGACAGCGCGGAGCGGCTCGATGCGACGACGCAGTCGCGCCTGAACCGTGCGCGCCAGTCGGCGCTGGAGGAACTCGACCGACCGACCGGTCGGCTGCGCTGGGCGCCGGCCGGCGTGATGGCGACGGCTGCCGTCCTGCTCGCGGTGTGGTGGTGGCGGCCGATGCCGGACATCGCCGTCGTGCCGCTGATGACCGACGACATGGTCGACTTCGAACTGTTGCTCGATGACGGCGAACTGGAGATGTACGACGAACTCGAATTTTTCGTGTGGCTGCCGGAAGATGAACTGGAGAATATCGGTTGAACCGTTGGTGCGGCGTTGTGGCGGGACTGGCCGGTCTCGGCATGGCCGCGGCCGTGGCCGCCGACCCCGAGGCAGAGTTGCCGGACGCGGACCTGATCGAGTTTTTGGGCAGCTGGGAGGGAGAGGATGATCACTGGCAGGCATTTGTCGACAGCCTCCCGCCTGCCGGGGAGCAGGGTTCGGGCGAGCAGAACCCCGACGATGAAGATTTTACTGACAGGAGGGATATCGATGAGCCGGAATAACCGAGCGTCGAATCCGTCCTGCATGGCCGGGTCCGCGGTGCTGACGAAACGGTGCGCCGCCGATGCCATGGCGCCGGTGAAGGCGATGGCGCGTCCGGCTGTCGTGCGCTGGTTGTCAATCGGCCTGCTGTTGACGCTCTTCGCATTCGCCGCCGCGCAGGCCGACGATGCGCCCGCCTGGCATCAGCTCAGTGCCGATCAGCAGCGCGTGCTGCAGCGCTTTTCCGGCGACTGGGATGCACTGCCCGCCGAACGACGGCAGCGCATGGCTACCGGCGCCGATCGCTGGCTGGCGATGACGCCCGAGCAGCGCCGGCTGGCGCGCGGACGGTTCGGCAAATGGCAGAGCCTGTCGCCTGAGCAGCGCCGGCGTGCACGCCAGCAATATGCCCGGTATCTGCAGATGTCGCCCGAGGATCAGGCCCGGGCGAGGAAGAATTTTCAGCGGTTTCGCGCGTTGCCGCCCGAGCGGCGCCAACAGTTGCGCCAGCGGTGGCAGGATATGACGCCCGAGCAGCGTGACCGTGCGCGCCAGCGCGCGCGCGATCGTCAGCCGCCGCGTCAGCCGCAGGGCCGGTCGCGCGGCCGTTAGTGATCCGGGCGTCGTCCGGTTATAGGCCCGCCGTGGGATCGGGACCCGTCGCCGAAAAAACAAAAGCCCCGTGAGGGGCTTTTGTCGGTTGCTGAGGGGGTCGGCACAAATGCGCCCGCACCTAGCTCAAATTGAGACTTTTATTGTTGCGGGCGCATCCGTGACCGAAACCGAAAAGTACCCGATTACCCCCGGCCGGTCGTTGACCGGGTTCTCATTTTCCGGATGTCGGCACCCGCTTACAGGTTGCTCAGGACGTTGTCCAGGCTGTCCCTGGCGTCGCCGAACAGCATGCGCGTGTTGTCCAGGAAGAACAGCGGGTTCTGGACGCCGGCGTAGCCGGTGGCCATGCCGCGTTTGAGCACGATCGTCGTACCGCCTTTCCAGCATTCGAGTACCGGCATGCCGGCAATCGGCGAATTCGGGTCGGTCAGCGCCGACGGATTCACGATGTCGTTTGCGCCGATAACGATGGACACGTCGACCTTGGGAAAATCGTCGTTGATCTCATCCATCTCGAAGACGATGTCGTACGGTAGCTTCGCTTCGGCAAGCAGCACGTTCATGTGTCCGGGCATGCGGCCCGCGACCGGGTGGATGCCGAAGCGCACATTGATGCCCTTGTCGCGCAACTTGCGCGTGATCTCGTGCACGATGTGCTGCGCCTGCGCGACCGCCATGCCGTAGCCCGGGATGATCATGACTTCCTTCGCATCCTTGAGCAGCTCGGCCGTCTCGGCGGCGTCGATCGCGATGACTTCGCCCTGATCCTCGCCGTCGCCCGTGCTGGAGCCGCTGGTCGTGCCGAAACCGCCGGCGATGACCGAGAAAAAGTTGCGATTCATCGCCCGACACATGATGTAGCTGAGGATGGCGCCGGAACTGCCGACGAGCGCGCCGGTGACGATCAGCAGGTCGTTGCTCAGCATGAAGCCCGTGGCTGACGCGGCCCAGCCGGAGTAGCTGTTGAGCATCGATACGACGACCGGCATGTCGGCGCCGCCGATGGCCATGACCATGTGAATGCCGAACAGCAGTGCGAGCACCGTCATGATCAGCAGCATGGCCATGCCGCCGCCCGCGGCCGATTGCCCGACAAACTGCCCGCCGACCCAGATCGTGACGAGGAGCAGGCCGAGATTCATCCAGTGACGGGCCGGCAACAGCATCGGGTTGCCCGAGATCTTGCCGCTGAGTTTGCCGAATGCGATGACGGAGCCGGAGAACGTGATGGCGCCGATCAGGATGCCGATGTAGATCTCGATATCGTGAATGGTTTTCTCGACGCCCGTGAAGTGCACGTTCGGGTCGGTGAAGCTGGCAAAGCCGACGAATACGGCCGCGAGACCGACCAGGCTGTGCAGGATCGCGACGAGCTCGGGCATCTGCGTCATCTGCACGCGGCGCGCGAGCTGCAGCCCGACGGCGCCGCCGACGACCAGCATGACGATCAGCAGCGTGAAGTTGTCCGTGACGACGCCGAAGATCGTCGCGAACAACGCCAGCGCCATGCCGATCATGCCGAACAGGTTGCCGCGTCGTGCAGACTCCGGATGGCTCAGCCCGCCGAGGGCCAGGATGAACAGGATCGTGGCGCCGATGTAGGCGACGGATACGACGCCGGATGGAATGATGGCTTGTGGCATGACGGTTCCCTATCTCCTGAACATGTCGAGCATGCGCCGCGTGACCGCGAAACCGCCGAATATGTTGATACTGGCAATCAGTACCGTGACGCCTGCGAGCAGCATGATCCATAGCTCGTCCGAGCTGATCTGCAGCAGGGCGCCGATGATGATGATGCTGCTGATCGCGTTCGTGACGCTCATCAGCGGCGTGTGCAGCGCCGCGGTGACATTCCAGATCACCATGTAGCCGACGAAGCAGGCCAGCACGAACACCGTGAAATGCGCCATGAACGAAGGCGGCGCGACGAGACCGAGGCCGAACAGCGCGAGCGCGCCGCCGCCGAAAGTCAGCGCCGGCCCGATCAGGCTCGGCTTCTTCGGTTCCGCCGGCGCGGGGGCGACGGGTGGGGGCTTCTTGGGCGGGGCCGCGGACAGCTTGGGCGCCGGCGGCGGCCACGTGATCTCGCCGTCCTTGACGACGGTCGTGCCGCGCACGACCTCGTCTTCGAAGTCGACGACGAGTTGCCCGTCTTTCTCCGGGCACATGTCGGTCAGCAGGTGGCGCAGATTCGTGCCGTATAGCTGGCTCGATTGCGCGGCCAGCCGGCTGGGCAGGTCCGTGTAACCGATCAGCGTTACGCCGTTCTTGACCACGACCTTGCCGGCCTCGGTCAGCTTGCAGTTGCCGCCCTGTTCGGCCGCGAGGTCCACGATGACGCTGCCGGCCTTCATCGACTCGACCATCTCGGCCGTGATCAGTTCGGGCGCCGGTCTGCCGGGAATCAGCGCGGTCGTGATGATGATATCGACCTCCTTCGCCTGTTCGGCAAACAAGGCCATCTCTGCGGCGATGAACTCCTCGCTCATGACTTTTGCATAGCCGCCGGTGCCGGAACCCTCTTCCTCGAAGTCGAGCAGCAGGAACTCGCCGTCCATGCTCTCGACCTGTTCCTTGACCTCGGGCCGGGTGTCGAAGGCCCTGACGATCGCACCCATGCTCCTGGCCGCGCCGATGGCGGCCAGCCCCGCGACGCCGGCGCCGATGACCAGGACCTTGGCCGGCGGCACCTTGCCGGCGGCCGTGATCTGGCCGGTGAAGAACCGGCCGAAATGCTGCGCGGCTTCAACCACGGCGCGGTAACCGGCGATGTTGGCCATCGAGCTCAACGCGTCGAGCTTCTGGGCGCGTGAAATGCGCGGCACGCTGTCCATCGCGAGCGCCGTGATGCCCTTGGCGGCCAGTGTCTCGAGCAGCTCGGGGTTTTGCGCGGGCCACAGGAAGCTGATCAGCACCTGGCCGCTACGCAACAGGTCCGATTCGTCGATATTCAGGCCGGGATGCCGTTCCGGCCCGCGGACCTTCATGATGATGTCGCTGGCGGACCAAAGCGCGCGGACATCGCTGACGATTTCCACGCCGGCCTCGGCATAGTCGGCATCGGAAAAGTTTGCCGGCTCGCCGGCGCCCGCCTCGATGGCGACGGTGAAGCCGAGTTTTTGCAGTTGTCCGGCAACCTCGGGGGTCGTCGCGACCCGTTGTTCACCCGGGTGGACTTCTCTGGGTATGCCAATCTTCATATGCGCCTTCTTTCAATGTAGGTCGTGGTCACCACATGGCGACCCGGAGCTGACAAATCGGAGCGGTTTCGGCAGCGTCATGCGCCGGCGTGAATACGGCCCGGGACGCACGGATCGTCGGTGCGGAAACCTGCTCCGTCGGGCTGCCTTATACCACTATTGTCATGGTGCGTCTTTCTGCCCGTCAATGCCTGCAAGGTCAAGTAGGAAAAACCCCTAGCCTGCATTATTCATGCAGGCCAGGCCCGGGCCGAATAAGGTGCGGCCGGAGCTCGCGGGCATGAGCGGGCGATGTGTGCCGTTAGCATTATTTTTTTCATAAACTCTGTGATATACAGGAGACAGGCCGACCCGGCCCAAGGTGTTCACCCGGGCGGCCGAATCAGCCCAATGTTGCTGCAAGATTCGACACCGGATTTTTCTCAGCAGGTCCTGCGCACGGACGTGGCCGGCATGCCCCTGGAGTGGGTCGACTATCGCGATGCCGTTCGTCTGTACCACACGGATCAGGTCGCGTATGCGTGCGGCACGCTCCTGTACAGCGTGCGCGGCGGGTATAACGCGATCACCGGTGAGCGCAGCCATGTCGACGTCAATTCGATTATCGCCACGGTGGGCCGGACGCCCGGCGGTCCCGAGCTGCGGGATCGCTATGTTCCGCCACTGAACAACAAGACCCTGTTCAAGCGCGACGGCAACCTGTGCCTCTATTGCGGCGCCCATTTTCTGGCCCGCGACCTGACGCGCGATCATATTCGCCCGATCAGCCGCGGCGGCACGGATGCGTGGCGCAACGTCGTCACGGCCTGCCGGCGTTGCAATAATCACAAGGGCGGTCGGACGCCGGAGCAGGCCGGGATGCAGTTGCTCGCCGTGCCCTTCACGCCGACCTATGCCGAGTATATTTTTCTGAAGGGTCGCCGCGTGCTCGCCGACCAGATGGAATTCCTGCTCGCACACATCTCCAGGACCAGCCCGCTGCGTGAACGTCTCGTCATCACGCTACAGGGGGGCGTGGTCGGGCATCGCGAAACTCACGACTGATTCGGGGTGGCCGGGCCGCTAACGCGCACAGGGCGGCATCCAAATGATGCCGGGCTTGCGGCCGGGCGGAGACCGTCAACGTGAGTGTCGGCCTCATCTCTGATGACGGGCCGTCAAAATAGTCGAAGAATCGTCGCGGGAGCCTCCGCTATCGATAGTCGCGCCCGATCTTCGCGATCGGCGACAGCGGCTCAGACGTTGAAAACAGTGGTTCTACGGCGATGATGCCTGGCAATGGCCATCGGCCATTCGGCCTCCCGGACGGTTTTTTTGCATTCCGTTAACCCCGTCCCGCGTGTTCACGCGTTTATACCCAACGTGAATCGAAAACATTGGGTGACTCAAAAACACCGGGTGACTCAAAAACGCTGGACGACGGAGGTCTGGAATCATGAGCTTATGTCAAATACCGAATCGGCGTCACGCCGTCAATACGGTCATCGTGCTGTTGCTGCTGACCGCATGTGCCGGGCCGCGCAATGACGATGCAACGGTGCGGCAGTCGGTCGACAATGAAGTTGTCATCGAACCGGCGCAACAGTTGTCGTCCGTTGACGTCATAGCATCGCTGCCCGCCGGGCACGATGCCGCTGACGGCGGGCCTTCGTCGCCAATCGAGGTTGCGGCGATCCGAGCGAATCGCAAGGGCGAGACCCATCCCTCGATACGGGAACAGTCGGCCGGATCGTCGCTTGTCGTGATGGCAGGCAAAGTGACAGCGGATTCGTACCACGGTGCGCCGCCGCTGATTCGTCCCCCGGGCGAACCGCTCGATACGGAAAACTATGCCCATCTGGACCCAAATCCGGTACGTCTCGTCAGCGCCTTTCCGGTCTCGACGTTCAGTATCGATGTCGATACGGGTGCGTACTCGAACATGCGTCGATTCCTGAATGGCGGCTCGCTGCCGCCGCAGGGCGCGGTACGCACCGAGGAACTGATCAACTACTTTTCTTATGATTACCCGGTCCCGAAAAACAAGGACGTGCCATTCTCCGTTGCTACGCAAGCAACCACGGCGCCATGGAATCGGGACAAGGTTCTGTTGCGAATCGGTATTAAGGGCTTTGAAGTGCCCGAGGCAGAGCGACCCGCGGCAAATCTCGTTTTTCTCGTCGATGTGTCCGGGTCCATGGATTCTCCGGACAAGTTACCGCTGCTGAAAAATGCGCTCAAGCTGCTGACGCAGCGGCTGACGAAGCGGGACCGGGTATCAATGGTTGTTTACGCCGGCTCGTCCGGCGTCGTGCTCGAACCGACTGCCGGCAACGAGCAGGCGCGGATCCTCGGCGCACTGCAGCGGCTGCGGGCCGGCGGCAGTACGAATGGCGCGAGCGGCATACGTCTCGCATATCGGATGGCCGAGCAGGGTTTCATCGACGGTGGCATCAACCGCGTCCTGCTCGCGACCGACGGTGACTTCAATGTCGGTACCGTGGATTTCGATGCACTGGTCGATATCGTCGAACGCCAGCGGGATATCGGCGTGTCGCTGACGACGCTCGGTTTCGGCGCCGGTAACTACAACGACCACTTGATGGAGCAACTCGCCGACGCCGGTAACGGCAACCATGCCTATATCGACACGCTGAATGAGGGGCGCAAGGTGCTTGTCGAGCAGATGACCGGCACGCTGCAGACGATCGCGAAAGACGTCAAGATTCAGGTCGAGTTCAACCCGGCGATCGTCGCCGAGTATCGGCTGGTCGGCTACGAAAACCGGATGTTACGCCGCGAGGATTTCAACAACGACCGGATTGACGCCGGGGAAATCGGCGCCGGGCACACCGTGACCGCCTTGTATGAGCTCGCCCTGGTCGGCAGTAAGGCGCGCCTGATCGATCCGCTGCGCTACGCCGAAGAAGACTCAACGCGGCGCAGATCTTCCGGTGAACTGGCATTTGTCCGGTTGCGCTACAAGGCGCCCGACGGCGAGCGCAGCCGGCTGATTGAGCGACCGGTGCCAGTCCGATCGATCGTGACACTCGACGAGGCGGATACGGAATTCCGGTTTGCCGCCGCGGTCGCGGCGTTCGGCGAATTGCTCAGAGGCGGTGAATATCTTGGCGGCTACGACTATGCCGATATCGTCGAACTGGCGGGCGAGGCGCGCGGCGCCGATCCGTTCGGTTATCGTGGCGAGTTTCTCGGTCTGGTCCGGCTCGCTGATTCACTATCGGTGCCGGCGCCTCGGGTATCCAGGCAATAACGATGCGAGAGACCCTCGGAACGGTTTTCGATCGAGGCATACCAGCCGGTGAGACGTGCCGCGGCCAGCCCTGAAGGCGATGAGCGTTGCCGAATGTATTCAATCCTCGGTCACCCGGGCGGACATTCGCCGCCCGGGTGGCCGGCGCCCGATGGCCGCCGTTCCTGCGCCCGGCGGTTTTGCCTTATGCTGCCGCTCATGGCGGAGGAGTCCCACGATACGGCACTGATGGTCCGATACCGACGCGGGGAGGTCGCGGCATTCGAGGTGCTGTACCGTCGCCACAAGGGGCCGGTGTATCGCTATTTTCTGCGTCAGGGAATCGGCGCCGAAGCGTCGGCCGAATTGATGCAGGAGGTCTGGATGAAAATCATCAGGGCGAAGGACCGTTACGAACCGGCCGCACAATTCACGACATATCTGTACCGGCTTGCCCACAATTGCCTCGTCGATCATAGCCGTCGGTCCGGAAGCAGGCTGGCGCAAAAGGCGGCCGGCGTGGACAGCAACGTCGATGAACTGCCCGCAACAGCGTCGGCCAATCCGGAGGCGCAGGCGATCCGGGACGAATCCATAGCGCGCTTTCGCGCCGCCCTGGCGAACCTGCCGGCCGAACAGCGCGACGCCTTTATTCTCAAACAGGAAGCCGGTTTGTCGCTGGCGGAGGTCGCGGCCGTGACCGGCGTCAGCGCAGAAACAGCCAAAAGTCGCCTGCGCTATGCATTCGGCCGGTTGCGACAGCAGCTTGCCGAGCAGGGGGAGGACGCGTGAACGACCAGCGACATGACGACGAGTTCGAGGAATTCCTGGACGGCAAATCAAAACTGACGGAGCGCTATACGGCACTCGGTCGAGAAGAGCCGCCGCCGGAAATCGACGCGCGCATCCTGGCCGCAGCGCGAGACTCGGCAAAGATTCATCGGCTCGAGTTCGGGCCGCGCGGCGGCTGGCTCAAGCCGGTTGCGCTGGCCGCAACTGTACTGTTGTCTTTTTCGCTGGTCATGAACATCGTCATCGATATGCCGGTTCGCTTTGAGCAGGTTATTACCGGTTCGTCTGATCGACCGGCCGACGCCGGCGCCACGATGCGCGAAGAAAAAGGCGGGATACAGGAACCGAATCTTTCGGTGTCGTCATCGACCGCTGCGGTCGATGGTGCAGATGCCGGGGAAAGCGTCATTGGCCGCGCGCGTTCGGCCGATGACGCGGCCGCGTTGGCGCCGTTGCCTCTCGCCGAGATTTCGGTGCAGGCTCGGCGGTTGGCCGGGCTCGATTTTGGAGCTGCAATGCTGATTGTCACCGACTACGTTGCCGCGACAGATCGGCAGCGACGTGCCGATGATTCCCGCTCGTTCACGGCCCGGCGTCAGGCGCCCGCAAAGGCGGAATCCGTGCGCGATCGGCCGTCTTCGCCGGCGCCTGCTGAGCCGGCACCGGTGTCCACTGACGAACGCGACCGGGCCGCCGACCCGGAGTCGTGGTTGCGTGAAATCGCGAGCCTTTCTGCTGCGGGGGCGAACGAGGCAGCCGACGAGCGGCTCGTCGAGTTTCTCGACCGCTATCCCGATCATCCCGTCAGCGTTAAGATTCGCGGACGGGGTGAATGAGCATGACCTACCTGATCGACGCAAGTATCTTCATCTTCCGCGCATGGTTCTCGGTGCCGGATTCGATGACCTGTCCCAAGGACCATCCCGTCAACGCGGTGTTCGGCTACGCGCGGTTCCTCAGCGATTTCCTCGAATCGGTGCAGCCCGATTCGGTGGCCGCGGCGTTCGACGAGAGCCTGAGTTCGTCGTTTCGCAGCGAGATCTATCCGCCGTACAAGGCCAATCGCGATCCGGCGCCCGCCGAACTGAAACGCCAGTTCGCGCAGTGTCGTGCGGTCACGCGCCTGCTCGGCGTTCGTGAATGTTCGAATCGCCGGTTCGAGGCCGATGACCTGATTGGCACACTGGCGCACCGCGGGCGGGAGGCCGGGCATTGCATCACGATCCTGAGTCGTGACAAGGATCTGCTGCAAGTCCTGCAGGTCGGCGATGTCATGTGGGATTTTGCCGGCGACAAGCGCATCGGCCACGACGATGTGCCGGACGTATTCGGCGTGCGTGCCGATCAGATGGTCGACTTTCTCGCGCTGGCCGGCGACAGCGTCGACAATATTCCCGGCGTGCCGGGCGTCGGGGCGAAGACGGCCGGCGCGTTGCTGCGCCATTTCGACACGCTCGACGAGTTGTACCTGAACCTGGGCAGCGTCGCGAACGTCAATGTCCGCGGCGCGTCGACACTGGGCGCCAAACTCGAGGCCCATCGTGAGCAGGCGCACCTGTGCCGGGAGTTGACACGGATACGCTGTGACGTGCCGATGCCCGATGCTGATCAGGCGCCGGTGCGACAAGAGCCGGACCTCGACGGACTCAACGCGCTGTATGATGCGGCCGGTTTCGGCACCGGTTTGCGCCGGCAGGCGCAGCGCATCGCCGAGGCCTATTGAACCCCGGTGGCGGCGTGATGCGCACCGCGCCGGGCTCGGGCTCATTCTCGTGCCCGCTCATCCATCGTGCGTCGCCTCGAGCCCGTGTGACATCGTGACGGACAGCATGCGCCCGGTGGCCGAGCCGGTGCTGGAGGTTGTCGCGGCGTCGGTCGGTGCGATCGATCGGGATCGGATCGAGACGGTCGGCGGCGGCAGCATCAATCGCAGCTATCGGCTGGTTACGCTGCGCGGCACTCGCTACCTGCTCAAGACCAATGTGAAGTCGGCGCTGTGGATGTTCGAGGCCGAGCGCGTGGCGCTCGATGAGCTGCGCGCGACCGGCGCCATCCGGGTGCCCGAGGCGATTCATGTCAGCTTGGCCGGTGACGTGTCGTTCCTGCTGCTCGAATACATCGAGCTCGGCCACAAGACGGCCGCCGCCGCGGCAGCCTGCGGACGTGCGCTGGCAATGGTGCATCAACAGGTCCGGCCGCGCTTCGGCTGGCATTGCGACAACACCATCGGCAGTACGCGACAGATCAACGACTGGTCGACCGACTGGCGCGCGTTTTTTGGCGACGCGCGGCTCGGCTATCAACTGCGTCTTGCGGCCGACAATGGTATCGGCGAGTCGATCACGGCTGCGGGCGGGCGCCTGCTCGATCGCCTGCCCGGCTTCTTCGAGGGCCATAAGCCGGCGGCATCGTTGCTGCACGGAGACCTGTGGGGCGGCAACTGGGGCGCAACGTATGGCGAGGAGCCCGTCATTTACGATCCGGCGACGTATTACGGAGATCGCGAGACGGATATTGCGATGACGATGCTGTTCGGTGGTTTCGACCGGCGCTTCTATGCTGCCTATGAAGAGATTTGGCCGCTCGATGCCGGCTTCAGACGCCGCCGCGATCTATATAATCTCTACCACGTGTTGAATCACTTTAATCTGTTCGGCGGCGGGTATCGTTACCAGGTGTCGGAATTGCTGGGCACGTTGCTTGCCTGATTGGTCAAACGGGGTTCGTATCGATGAGCGACAAAAAGATTGAGTCCATCCTGAACGAAAATCGGGTATTCCCGCCCAGCGATGCATTCGTTGCCGCGGCCCGGCTGAAGCCGGCGGATGCCGAGGCGCTGTACGCGGAGGCGGCCGCCGACTACGAGGGCTTTTGGGCGCGACTGGCGCGCGAGGAGATTGCCTGGGCGACGCCGTTCACCGAGGTGCTCGACGCATCGAATGCACCGAATTACCGGTGGTTTGCAGACGGGCGCCTGAATGTGTCCTACAACTGCCTGGATATGAATCTTGCCGAGCGGGCCGGTAAGACGGCCATTATTTTCGAGGGCGAGGGCGGCGATCAGCGCACACTGACGTACCGTGAGTTGACCGACGAGGTCGCCCGGTTCGCCAATGCGCTCAAGGCCCACGGTGTCGCGACCGGCGATCGCGTCGTGATCTACATGCCGATGGTGCCCGAGGCCGTTATCGCGATGCAGGCCTGTGCGCGGATCGGCGCGATTCACTCCGTCGTGTTCGGCGGGTTTTCGGCCAACTCGCTGCGCGACCGGATCATTGATGCCGGCGCGAAGATGCTGATTACTGCCGACGGCGGGCATCGCGGCGGGCGTGTCGTCGCACTGAAGGCGGCCGCCGACGAGGCGCTGGCCGCCGGGTGTGAGACGATAGAGACGGTCATCGTCCTCAAGCGAGCCGATTGCGGCGCGGCCATGCAGGACGGCCGGGACGTCTGGTGGTCCGATGCGGTCGCCGGCCAGTCGACGACCTGCGATCCGGTGCCCGTCGACGCCGAGCACCCGCTGTTCCTGTTATACACGTCCGGTTCGACGGGCAAGCCGAAGGGTATTCAGCATTCATCGGCCGGCTACCTGCTGGCGGCGAAACTGACGAGCCAGTGGACCTTCGACCTGCATGACGACGATGTGTTCTGGTGTACCGCCGATGTCGGCTGGGTCACGGGCCACAGCTACGTTGCCTACGGCCCGCTGGCCGCCGGGGCGACCGTCGTGATGTACGAGGGCGCGCCGACGGTTCCCGACGGCGGCCGCTTCTGGAGCATCTGCGAACGGCACGGCGTCACGATCTTTTATACGGCGCCGACGGCCATTCGCGCGCTGATGAAGTTCGGCGACGATGTGCCGGCGCAGTACGACCTGTCGTCGCTGCGCCTGCTCGGTAGCGTCGGCGAACCGATCAACCCGGAGGCCTGGATCTGGTATCACGAGGTTATCGGGCACGGGCGCTGCCCGATCGTCGATACCTGGTGGCAGACGGAAACCGGCTCGATCATGATCACGCCGCTGCCGGGCGTCACGCCGACCAAGCCGGGTTCCTGCACGAAGGCGCTGCCCGGCATCGATGTCGATATTGTCGATGAGGCCGGAAATCCGGTCGGGTCCCCGGAAGAAGGCGGCTATATCGTCATCAAGCGTCCCTGGCCGTCGATGCTGCGGACGATCTGGGGTGACAACGACCGCTATATCGAGACCTACTGGCAGAAATTCGATAACCGCTACTACATGGCCGGCGACAGCGCGCACCGGGACGCGGACGGATACATCTGGATGATGGGCCGTATCGACGACGTGCTGAACGTGTCCGGTCACCGGCTCGGCACGATGGAGGTCGAATCGGCGCTCGTCGCGCACGATAGCGTTGTCGAAGCCGCGGTCGTCGGCTTCCCGCACGACATCAAGGGTGAAGGCATCTTTGCCTACGTCGTGCTGCGCGGCGAACGACCGACCGGCGATGCCGCGGAGTCGCTGACCGCGACGCTGCGCGACTGGGTCGGCAAGCAGGTCGGGGCGATTGCCAAGCCCGACGAGATCCGATTTGCCGACAACCTGCCCAAGACCCGCTCGGGAAAAATCATGCGGCGCCTGCTGCGCGTCATCGCACGCGGCGAAGAGATCACGCAGGATACGTCGACGCTGGAAAACGAGGCGATCCTGGATCAGCTGCGCGGCAAGGCCTGAAGCCGGCTGTCGCCGGTGACCAGTTCCAGCTGCGTGCCTTCGGGCGCCGTCACGCGATAACCGGCGCCATCATGGCGCGCGGGCGTGCCGCAGCGCTCGAGCGCGTCGAGCGCTGCGTCGAGGTCATCCGGTGTGAAGCGCAGCACCATTCGCCCTGGCCGCAGATCCGTGTGCAGGCCCAGCCGGAGACCCGGGGCGAGGAGTTCGACGGATTCTTCGACCGTATCCCGCTCGGCGACGAAACCGGCCTCGGTCCAGAAATGCACGGCGTTCTCAATGTCGCGGCAGCCGAGGCCGATCTCGACGCAATGCCCGATGACGGGTGGGGGGCCGTCGGCCATCGATGCGCGTGAGAAGGTTGCCGCTTCCATCACAATCAACAGGTGGCCGTCGGGGGTATGCATGCCGATCTCGTGAAAGTCATCGACACCAAGGCGGGCGAATGACGGCGATGGGTCGTCTTTCACGCCGGGCGGCCAACAGGCGGCGACATCAGCCCGGACGAACGACAGGGCCGGCTCGTCGATGCCCCCGGCATGCAGGCCGATGGCGATGCGGCCGTCGCTGACGATGCCGTAGAAATAGCGACGAATGTCGCCGCCGACCAGTTCGGCAAAGCCGAGCGCCGTGTAGAACGCCAGCGACGCCCGGATGTCATCCACCGGGATGGAGACTTCGAGAAACCGACCGAAATTACACAGTGTCATAAGGCGTTATTCGACCCGATTCGTTGCATCGTGGCAATCCGGCGGCCAACTTTGAGATTCTGTTAACTCGACCAATCTCAGGCCGGATATTCGCTATATTGGCCGAAAAATAATAATCATCCGGGCGGGGGAAGCATGGCCAAGAATACAATCGTATCGCTACGACACTATCGTGTGCAGCGTATCCACCGGAATTTCGTGTCGCTGCCGGCACAGGAACGCACGAATGCGCGTGCCGCGCTGCTGCTCGAAGCGATATTCGATTACGCGTATGAGTATGTTCCGCGTAATCGTCGCTACTCGACACGCCGCGCCAACGTCAGTGAGCAGGAATCGGCGCGTATTTCGGCGCGGCTCGAGGAGTTTCTGCCGTCCGACAATGCCCGCGAGCCGATCATGAAATGGCTGCACGACAATATGGTCGCCGAGGCCTGGTCCTACCCGGAAGACCGGCGGCGATTCGTTCGCGAGTGCCTGCGGCGGTAGATCAATCCGTCTTCCCGGTCACGGGAGAGCGAAATTTATTGATTGTCGTAAAAGGCCTGACGCCACACCGGCGCCAGGCCTTTTTCAGTACCGATTCCGAATCAGGATCGTGCGCTAGCGGCGCGGCAGAGGCGTCGAGACTTTGCCGTCGTCGCCGAAGACGAGCCTGCGGGTGACGAACTTGTTCATCCAGTAGGCCCATTCGTCGTATTCGAGATCGGGCGTGACGTGCTCCGGCGGATAACCAATCGCGAGGATGACGCCGCGGCGAGTCATCCCGGCCTTGGTGATCATTTTCTCGATGCCTTCCTTGTCGACGGCGCTCATCGAGTCGATCTCGGCCTGTGGACAATTCGGTCCGAAGTACTTCTTGATGTTCGCGTCAAAGCCTTCGGGCGTCGATTTGCGGTGATAGAAGTATTCGTATTTGCGTCCCGAATCGGCTATTCGCAAAATCATCTTCTTGCGGCTGATTTTGTCGATTTTAACTTTTGTGCAGATCTTGATCCTGCCCGGCTGCTGATAGTTCACCGAATACAGGCGCTGGTTCTGCTCGTCCGGGCGAAGATTGGTCAGCGTATACACTTCCTTGCCAACCATCTCGTCGGGCTCCATCGCCGCCACCGGGCCTCCGGTGAACAGGGTGGCTGCTGCCGTGACGATAGTCGCTAAAAACAGTTGATAAGCGGTGATTCTGCGAGGTTTCATGATTCGTATTCTCCCCAGTTGATTCTTGGACATGCGCCCGCCGGCTGTGGCAGGTCGCTTGGCACCAAGCCTAGCAACATTCGAAATATTTTCCAGCCGATCGAGGGTTTCCGCCCTGATTCCTTGCTTCGCCGAAATTGGTGTCAGAAATTATAAATTGGAGAAATTGGTGTCAGACACCAATTCTCTGCCTGTCCCTGCCACGTGCGTGATATCAGGTTTGAGGGTTGGTATATGATGCCAATTGGTGTCTGACACCAATTTCTCCAATTTCGGACACCAACCCCGACGGGTTACCTGGTTCCGCAGCGGGTCGCCATTATCTCGTACGCCGGAGATACCGTCGGAGTGGTCAACCGCGTTTTCGGGCGAGCAACTGCGGCAGCCGAAGCAACATGCCCACGATGAGTTTCGTGTGCATCCAGCTGATCCGCAGGTTGTCGCCGATGTAGTCGAAATGTGACAGGCCGCCGTCCGTGTAGGTCACGTGCGTATCCAGCGTCCGGACCGGCGTGCCCTGCCAGTACAGGTGAACGGCGATTTCGGTGTCGAAGACCATACCGTTGCCGATAGCCGCTCGGGTGTAGCAGCGCATGACCGCGTCCAGCGGATAGCAGCGGAAGCCGCACAACGTATCCTTGATATCGGTCGACCACGTTTCCAGCCAGACGAAAAACGTCGTGACCAGTCGCCCGTAGCGGCGCGCCTTCGGCGCATCGTCGTCGAACAGCGGTCGGCTCAGTATCAGCGTGTCGGGTGCGTCGCGCGCGGCGGCGAGGAACCGTGGTATGTCGTCGGCGTCATGCTGGCCGTCCGCATCGATCTGGATGGCATGGGTGTAGCCGTGGTCCGCAGCCGCCGTGAACCCGTCGCGCATCGCGGCGCCCTTGCCGCCGTTCGCCGGCCGCGTGATGACGTCGACGTAGTCGCAGGCAGCGCCGATACCGGCCAGTACCTGCCGTGTTGCGTCATCACTGCCGTCATCCACGATCAGGCACGGCAGATGCAGCGGTTCGACGGAGGTGATGACGGCCCGGATCGTGTCCCGGTTGTTGTAAATCGGCACGATGATGCAGGGATTGAACGGCGGCTGCCGGTTCATTCGTTGCGGTCGAGAAAGGCCTGTTCGCGTGGTTCGAGCAGCAGTCCCTTGCGGCCGCTGAGCAGGCTGCGCAACTTGGCCCTTACGAACAGCGTCAGAAAACGCGTCAGGCGGGCCAGGTGTGCCGGGTAGCGCAGCGTCAGGACGGTGTAGTACCACATCATGCGCGGTCGCCGGTAGAAGCTCAGCAGGATGTCCTGGTAATGCCGGTCCAGTTCCTCGACCGTCATGCCCTCGGGCGACCAGAGGAAATTCATGCCGTTCATCTTCTGCCAGTGGTCGTCCCGGATGCTCGTGCCGTACATCTCACGGTAGATCGGTGAACCGGGATACGGCGTGAACTTGGTCAGGTTCATGATCGTGATCGGCAGCCGGCGAATAAACGCTTTCGTCATCTCGATCGTCTCGACGGTCTCGCCGGGATAACCGAGGATAAACAGGCCCTTCGTGCGAATGCCCGCTGCGGCCGTCCAACGGATGGCCTGTTCGGAGCGCGCGATGTCGGCGGCCTTGTCCATGCTCTGCAGAATCTCATTCGAGCCCGATTCGAGCCCGAAACTGATTTCCCAGCAGCCGGCCTGCTTCATCAGCTGCAGAATGTCAGGTTTGACGGTATCGACGCGCGCCGTGCAGCTCCATGTGATCTGCAAGTTACTGGCGATGATCATCTCGCAGAGTTTCTTCGTCCGCACTTTGCTGGCGAGGAACAGGTCGTCGACGAACAGGATGTGCCGGACGCCGTATTTCTCCTGCAGGTGCCGGATCATCTCGAAGACGCGTTCCGGGCTGTAGGCCCTGACCCGGGCGCCGAAGGTCGAGGTGTCGCAGAACTTGCAGTGAAACGGGCAGCCACGAGACGCGGCGATCGTCGCCACCGGCAGGTGCGGGAAATCATAGACGGCCGCAGGATAGGCGTCGGGGAAATCCGTCAGCAGGTCCCAGGCGGGAATCGGCAGCCGGTCCAGTTCCCGGTCGACGGGCAGGCTCGGCGTGCGGCGCAGCTCGTCGCCATCCATATAACATAATGCCGGGACCTTGCTGAGATCACCGCCATGGTCGAGCGCCTGCAGCAGTTGCAACAGCGCCTCCTCGCCCTCGCCGACGACCGCAATATCGAACTCGCGGAAGCGCCGCATCGTTTCTTCGGCCATGGACGAGATGTGGGGACCGCCGACGATGATCGTCGTATCGGGCAGCGCCGCCTTGATCTTGCGCGAGATCTCGAGCGCGCTCCAGACGCCGACCGTGAACAGCGTGATGCCGACATACTCGGGTCTGGCAGCGACGATGCGTGCGACGACGTCATCGACCGACAGGCTGAATACGTCGCTCTCGATAATCGTCGGGCGATAACCGAACTCACGAACCTCGGCGGCCAGGTGCAACAGGCCTAGTGACGGCGACTGATTCGTCACGGACTTGACGAATTCGTAGCCGGGTGCGATCCGGTCGTAGGGCGGCGTGACGAAGACGATCTTTGCGTGTGATGCCGGAACGTCGCGTGCAGCCTTGTTGCGCGCCGACGGCAGAATCGACGTCAGGTCGCGAAGTTCGGATTCTGGCAGCACTGTCGTCTCGTTGCTCACGCAATCTCCCGGGCGATTCGGTGCCGACGCAACGGTCGGCCTGCCCGCTCAGTCACAACGACGAAAAATCATCGATGTGTTGATGCCGCCGAAGGCAAAGTTGTTGCTCATGATGAAGTCACTCGAAAACTCGCGCGCGTCACCGACGATGTAGTCCAGTTCGCCGCAGCGCGGGTCGATGTTGTCGAGATTGATGGTCGGTGCGTACCAGTCGCTGTTCATCATTTCGATACTCAACCACGCCTCGAGCGCCCCGCAGGCGCCGAGCGTATGGCCAATATAGCTCTTCAGCGAACTGACCGGTACCTGCGGCCCGAGCCGGCTGCTGGTGGCCAGGCTCTCGGCGATGTCCCCGTACTCGGTAGCCGTGCCGTGGGTATTGACGTAGCCAATGTCCGCGCCGTCCAGCCGCGCGTCTTCGAGCGCGATGCGAATGCATTCGGCCATCGTTTCGCGGTTCGGGCGGGTGACGTGCGTGCCGTCCGAATTCGTGCCAAAACCGACGATCTCCGCCAGCGGCCGCGCGCCGCGCGCCAGCGCATGCTCGCGTTCTTCGAGTATGAACGCACAGGCGCCCTCGCCGAGCACGAGACCGTCGCGGTCGCGATCATAGGGACGCGGTGTCTCGTGCGGGGCATCGTTCCGGGTGCTCGTGGCGTACAGCGTATCGAAGATTGCCGCCTGCGTCGGACACAGTTCCTCGCCGCCGCCGGCGATCATCGCGTGCTGCCGACCGTAGCGTATCGCCTCGCAGGCATAACCGATCCCCTGGCTGCCGGCCGTGCACGCGCTGCTTGTCGTAATCACGCGGCCTGTGGTGCCGAAAAAGACCGCGATGTTCACGGCGGCCGTGTGGCTCATCATGCGCACATAGGTTGTCGCGTTCAGACCGTCAGTGCTCCGGTGCAGGATCATCTTGCCGAATTCCATCTGGGCATCGGTGCTGCCGGTCGATGAGCCGAATGAGACGCCGACCGCGCCGGAGGTCAACACCTTCGAGCCGAGCAGCCCGGCCTGCTCGAGCGCCCGTTCGGCGGCGACGACGGACATGCTCGCGACGCGCCCCATGCTGCGCGTTTGCTTGCGCGTGTAATGATCGGGCAGTCGGAAATCGGTGACGGGCACGCCGAGTTTCGTGTTGAGCCCGTCGATGTCCATCCAGTCGTCCATGACCCGGACGAGATTGCGCTTCGCCGCCAGCCGCGCCCGCGCGTCCGTCCATGTTGAGCCGAGCGGCGAGATCGCCCCGATACCTGTTACGACGACACGGCGCATCAGACCAGCCCGCCGTCGACGGCAATGACCTGACGCGTGACGTACGCGGCGCCCGGCGAGCACAGGAACTCGACGACCCGCGCCACTTCCTCGGGCGTGCCGAACCGGCGCATCGGAATCGAGCGCGCGATATCATCACGCGGCAGATCTTTCGTCATATCAGTATCGATCAGGCCCGGGGCCACACAGTTCACCGTTATTTTTCTTTTTGCCAGTTCCAGCGCCAGCGCCTTGACCGCGCCGATGATGCCGGCTTTGGCCGCGCTGTAGTTGACCTGACCGCGGTTCCCGGCGATTCCGGATACCGATGAGATCGCGACGATGCGGCCGGGCCGCCGGCGCCGGATCATCGGCATGATCAGCGGGTTCAGCACATTATAGAAGCCATCGAGGTTCGTGCGCAGCACGTCATCCCATTCTGCGCCCGTCATCGCGGGAAACGCATTGTCCCGCGTGATGCCGGCGTTGCAGACGACGCCGTAGTAGGCGCCGTGCGCGTCAATATCGGTTTCCAGCGCCGCCGCCGCCGCGTCGCGGTCGGCAATGTCGAAGCCGACGAGCCGGCCGTGGCCGCCGGCCGCACGGATCGCGTCGAGCGTGGCTGCCGCGCCGTCGGCATCCCGGACATAGTGCACGACCAGCTCATGTCCCTGTGCCGCCAGACCGATAGCAATCGCCCGGCCGATGCCGCGGCTCGCGCCGGTGACCAGAATCGTGCTGTCCGCCCGGTCCGTCATGCTGCCAACTGCCGGTCGCCGCCGAACACCGACACCCGTGCCCGGGCGACGATATTACGTTGTTCGCCGCAATCGCCGGCCGGATCCCGGCCGCGATCGTCGATGTCGCAATCGAATGACCCGAACCCGTATTCTTCGGCCGCCAGTTCGGTCACCGAGATCTGCAATTCATGGCCGGGCGCAAACGCGCTCGTCGTGCAGTCATAGCGCCGGCAGCCGATGATCAGCCCGAGCGGCACCGGCTTGCCGGCATCACGCGCACGCTGGCCCGCCAGGGCCGCGATGGACTGTGCCATGTACTCCAGGCCGACCCAGGCGGGCACGCCGCGATCGGTCTCGAAAAACGGCAGCCCGTCGCGGATCCGGACGCGGGCGATGAGTTGACCGTGACCCGCCGCGACGATGTCGTCGAGAAAGATCATCGGGTGACGGTGGCACAGGATGTGTTCGAGATCGGTCATGCGTCACCGGGTCCGCCGAACCAGGCTTGCAGCCGTTCGGTCAGTGCGGGCGGCGATCCGATGCACAGCTCTCCCGTGGCTTCCTCGACGGCCACCTGGATCGTGTATCCCTTGGTCACGCAGCGACCCTCGTCGTCGTGAATTTCATACTCTATCTTCAGTCGGTATTCCCATTCGACCAGCGTCGCCGTGACATGGATGACGTGGTCGTAACCGACGGCCCGGATGTACTTGACCCGCGTATCGACGATTGGCCAGGTAAAGCCCGATGCGGCCATGTCCCGGTAGCTGTAGTTGATCTGATCGAGCAGTGCGCAGCGGGCCGTATCGAAGTAGCGAAAATAATTGCCGTGCCACGCGACACCGGCGGGGTCCGCGTCCTGAAACGGTACGCGGATCGCAACAGTGGCCGATAGTGTGCGGTACTCGGTCATGCGGAAAAATCCGGTGAATCTCGATTCGGCATGGATTATCCCCGATCGGCGTCGACATGGAACCGGACGCGCCCGGTCGAATGCACGCCGGTGCGTGATTCAAACGCAAACTGCAGCGTCCCGGCGGATCGGGATAGCGTCAGGCGCAGCACCGTGTCGGGGCCGATAACCGAGCGGAACTTGAGCCGGCTAAAGCCGGCGAACCGGTCGCGTGCCAGGCCCTGTCCGCCGCCGAAATGGATGGCCCAGTCAACCTGCACGACGGCGGGCAGGATCGGGTCGCCGGGAAAATGCCCGTCGAACCATGCGAGGCGTGCCGGGACGTTGATAAACAGTACCCGTTGCACGTCGGTTTCCTCGCGCCCGATAACCTCCGGCAGGGTCGGATGCGCGTCGTCCGACGTGGCCCCGACAGGCGCCGAGTCGGCTCCGGGTCTGGCTCCGGGATCCGGAAATTGCCAGGCGGCGCCCGCAACCCGGTTGCCCGCGTTTGCCAGCTCGGCGATCAGCGCCGCCCGGCCATGTGCGAAGGCGAACGCGCACCCAGCCGCATTCAGTGGAGCGACGACCGTGGCAGATTGATTCTTGTCCACGACGAGGGGCGGCGCAGACAGCAGCGACGACCCGGCCGCGGCGTTGAGCGCGTCACTTATATCGTCGGCTGGTTGCATGGTTGAATTCAGCAGCGTGTCGATTACGCCTGCTCCGCGGTTAATCCGTGGCGACGTTTGTAAAAATGCCGGAAAATAAGTTCACCGACGATCAGCGCGCCTGCAGCGAGGTACGAGATCAGGCCGTTGTATACGGTCCATGCGCCGAGCGACCCGGACGCAGCTATTGCGGTCGTGATGATGCCGTTGACCGCGAAAAAACCGCACCAGATCATCGTCAGGATGCGCGTATAGGGTCCGGTCCGGGAGCTTGGGCGAATGCGCGCAGCCCGGGCGATGTGCTCGATCATCGACGGCGGCCTATATAGCGTGTACGCGAATGCGATCAGCAGGCTGAAGTTGATCAGTGACGGATACATCTTCAGCGCCAGCGCCGTGTCGTCGAGGATGAACAGCGCAACTGCGATGACGGCGAGGGCCGCCAGGCCCCAGGCAAGCGCCGGCAACCGTCGTTGCCACGCGCCGCCGCGCGCCAGCTGCAATGCGACCAGACCGCCGCTGCGCGCCAGCAGCATCACGATCAGCCCGCCACCGAGCAGCGCGGGCCCGAGTTCATCGAGCAGCAGGTAGACGATCAGCGGGTAGCAGACGAACAGGGTGCCAAGCAGAAATTTGCCGGGCGTCATAGGGTGCTCAGGATGGCGACGATATCTCCGACAGTCCGGACTTCCTTGAAACGCTCGGGTGGAATCTTCTTGCCCGAAATCTCTTTGAGCCGGACGATCAGGTCGATGGCATCGATGCTGTCGATATCGAGATCTTCGTAGATGCGCGCCTCCGCGACGACGATATCGGGATCGATATCGAAATCCTCGGTCAGGACGTTCCTGAGTTGTATAAGAATGTTGTCTGTCATCACGATCTTCGCCGTTCCCCGGTCCCCGTCGGCGCCGGGCAGCCCCCGGTCGGCATCTCCCGATGGAAGGCAGCATCGACCTGCCCCGAATGTCCGCGTCGGTGCGGGCATTCCCGAACCGATACCCCGTTTAGAGGCACCCCTGCTCTGCGGAGGACGTAGTGTAGCAATATCGCCGGACAATGCCGCAACCGCCGTAGCGCATCATCCCCCCGCGAGCCGGGTGGTGAAATAGGCCAGCAGGAAATCATTGAACGACCGGCCCGCCTGCCGCTCGTCGATGTCGTCCGCGCACAGGTCGCCGACGGAGATCGGCGGCTGGACGCGCAGTGAAAAGAATACGCGTCGTTCCGGCACCTGGTACCAGCGTTCGGCCTTGGTCAGTGTCGTTGGCCGGCAGGTGATGACGACCGGCAGGCACTCGACGCCGGCGCGCACGGCGACGGCGGCTGCGCCGGCCTTGAACTGCAGCGGCTCGCCGGGCACCGTCCGCGTGCCTTCGGGGAACAGGATCAGCGACCGGCCCGCCCGCAGTCGCGTTATGCAATCGCTCAGCCATGCGGCCGGATCCCGGTTCGAGATATACCCGACGCCCTTCATCAGGTGTTTCGTCCAGAAAATCTCCCGCAGTTCCTGTTTGATCACGCAGTCCGCGGTCGGAAACATCGCCAGCAGAAACACGACATCGATCAGCGACGGATGGTTCGCGACAATCAGGTAATTGCGGTCGTTGCGAATATGTTCGGTGCCGGAGATCTCGTAGCGCAGGACGCCGACCGCGTTCATGAAAAACCGGAAAAAACGCATTGCGTTGCCGACGATCAGCCGGGACCAGCGCATCCGGCGTTCTTCGTTGCGCACGAGCAGGTTCATCAGCGGCATGATGAGTATGCCGAGCAGGAAACTGCCGATGCCGAATACGGCAAAGCTCAGCGCCGTCCCGATCCAGCGCCAGCCGAAGCTGGCGCCTCGCCGGAAGCGCAGCCCGACCGACCTCAACGAACCGGGCATAGGGTTTGGATTACCGGCAGACGCATCGGGGCGGACCCGAACCGGCCGATTGCCGATGACCCGGCGGTTCGACGATAAATGCGTATTCGTTATGCATCGACAGTAGCATCATGTGACAGCAGGCAACGTCGAAGCGCCGGCGAGATCATCCTGCCGCGCGCCGGCGTATACGGTTATTCTTTGACAAGGACCCCGATCGGCAGTCGCTTGATTCTACGCCAACGGGTCGATGGGCAAAAACTTCTCGGAGACTGTACGTCGTGGCCATGGAGCTCTACCTGTTGCGCGACCAGGCCGCCACCGCGACGGTGGACGTGCGCCGGCTGGCCGGTACGAGGCTGCTGTACCTGGCGCTGGCTCACCGCACCGGCACGCAACCGGGCGACTGGCAGTTGGCTCACACGGCGACCGGCGCGCGTGTCGTGGTCGACGGACCCGCCGAGTTGCCGGCCGTGAGCCTCGCGCACAGCGGCGACTGGTTGGTGGCGGCTGTCGGCGATGCGGGACCGATCGGCGTCGATATCGAACGGTACCGGATGCGGCGCCATGCGGCGATCGCTCACCACCTCGCGTGGCCCGCGACATGGTGGGCATGCGACGGTGTGCCGACCGCCGATGAATTCCTGCACCTGTGGACGTTATGGGAATCGCTGGTCAAGGCGATGACCGACGGCGGCCACCGCGAGGTGCGGGCGGCATTCGATACCCGGACGCCGGCGCATATTGCCGGTGCTACGGGGGCGGTGGCCGGCGACGGCTGGGCCGGCTGGAGCTGGCAGTGTCCGGGTCGCTTCTGGCTCAGCGTCGTGGTGCGTCCGGGGCCTCTGGAGCCGGTGCGCCCGTTTCGGGTTGACACGCTCGCCGCCGACGTGGAATCTGCGCGGATACGCACAATAACCGCCCCCGAGGGCAGGCTTCACTCTTGAATATTCCGGCTATTTTCTGGCGCCGCCGCCGATGTGCCGCGGTCGCAGTCGATGCGCCCCGATGTTGACGCCGATGCGACCCGTCGCCGTCGTTGCGGCTACGCTGACCTGCGCGGTCGGTCGCGGCATCGGCGCCATGCGGGACGCGCTCGCGGCGCGGCGCAGCGGGTTGACCCCGGGACCGTGGCCGGGTTCGGATATTGATACCTGGCTGGGGCGCGTCACCGGGCTTGAGTCCGCCGTGGCATCGATCAATCCGGCGTTCGACTGCCGCAACAATCGGCTGGCGATGTATGCGCTCGGAGCCGATGACTTCCGCGCATCAGTCGATGCGGCTGTTGGCCGATTCGGCGCGGCCCGCTGCGCCGTGATCGCTGGCACGAGCACGTCAAGCATCGGCCGGACCGAGGCCGCCTATGCAAACCTGAAAGACGGAGAGTTTGCGCCCCGCTATCGGCAGCCGCAGGTGCCTCACCCGCATTCAGCATCCGCATTTGTTGCTGGAGAACTGGGCATCACCGGCCCGGCCATGACGATCAGTACGGCCTGTTCGTCGAGCGCGAAGGTTTTTGCCGCCGCAGCGCGCTGGCTCGCCTGCGATGTGGCCGATGCTGTCGTCGTCGGCGGAGTTGATAGCCTGTGCCTGAGCGTGATCCACGGTTTTCATTCACTGCAACTCGTGTCCAGGCAACCGTGCCGGCCGTTTGATCGGCAGCGTGACGGCATCAATCTTGGTGAGGCGGCCGGTTTTGCGCTGCTGGTGCGTGATCCGGGGGAACCGCCGCACATCGGCCTGCTCGGCTATGGCGAGAGCTGCGATGCCTATCACATGTCGAGCGCGCATCCCGACGGCCTCGGCGCCGAGCTGGCGATGCGCGCTGCGCTGGAGCGCAGCGGCCTGTCGTTTGCCGATATCGGCTACGTCAACATGCACGGCACCGGCACCCGGGCAAACGATGACATCGAGGCCCGTGTCTGCGCGCGGCTGTTCCCCGAGTCGGTACCGGTCAGTTCGACGAAGGGCTGGACCGGCCACACGCTCGGCGCCGCCGGCATCACCGAGGCGATCATCTCGATGGATGCGCTCGCGACCGGCCTGCTGCCCGGCAACCTCAATGTCGAGGCGCCCGAACCGGTCATCGCCTCGCGGCTGCTGCGCGATAACCGCGAGGCGAGGATCGCTACGGCAATGTCGAACTCATTCGGCTTCGGCGGCAATAACTGCAGCCTGATCTTCGGGATCGCGGACGCATGAGGATCGGGATTCGCGGCATCGGCGTCTGGGGTCCCGGTATTCGGGACTGGGACGGGTTTTGCGCGCTGGTCGCCGGCAAACCGCACGATGCCGGCTGGCAGGCGCCCGCGCCGGCTGCGATCCCGGCCCGCGAGCGGCGTCGTGCACCGCTGATGGTCCGGCTGGCCGTCGAGGTTGCCGGCCAGGCTTGTACAAATGCCGGCATCGATGCACATGACATCGCGACCGTGTTTGCCTCCTCGATGGGTGACACCGAGATCACCGATTACCTGTGTCGGACACTGGCCGGCGAATCGAAGATGTTGTCGCCGACGCGCTTCCACAATTCGGTGCATAACGCGCCCGCCGGTTACTGGTCGATCTCCAGCGCCAATCGCGCGCCGAGCAGTTCGGTTGCCGCGTCGCGCGAGAGTTTCCCGGCAGCGATGCTCGAGGCCTGTGTTCAGTCGACGGCCGAGGCCCGGCCGGTGTTGCTGGTTGTCTCCGATATCGTCGTGCCCGGTCCGCTCGGTGAGGTCTATCCGATCGGCGAACCGTTCGGTGCGGCATTGCTGCTGGATGCCGACGTCTCCGATGACGATGCATGGACCGTGACGGTCGAGCCGCAACCGGACCGGCCGGCGTGGCCGACGCCCGGACATCCGGTGCTCGCCGCGCTGGCCGAGAACAATCCCGCCGCCCGGTCTGTCGCGCTGCTCGAGGCGGTCGCCGGCAACGGCGGCGGGCCGCTACAATGGCCGCTGAACGGGTCCACGGGTTTGCGTATGGCGCGGGTGACCGCGATCGACGGGGAATAACGACTTGAGTCACGAACATCGGTGCGATGTGCTGATCGCCGGCGGTGGACTGGCGGGCCTGTCCCTGTCGATGCAACTGCGGAAGCAGCAGCCGGAACTCGATATCATGGTGCTCGAGCAGCAGCCACACCCCGTGCCGATCGCCGCGCACAAGGTCGGCGAGTCAACCGTCGAAATCGGTGGCCACTATTTCGCCGATCATGTCGGCCTGCGCGAGCACCTCGAAAGCGAGCAGTTGCCGAAATTCGGGCTGCGGTATTTTTTCGGCGGCAACGACAAGCCGCGCGACCTATCCGGCTACGATGAGCTGGGCACCAGTGATTTCCTGCCGGTCCGGACGTTCCAGGTCGACCGCGGCATCCTCGAAAACCACATGCTGGAGAAGGCCCGACAGTCGGGCATCGATGTGCGCGACGGCGCATCGGTGCAGACGCTGTCGCTGGCCGATGACGGCGGCCGTCATCTCGTGACGGCGAAGATCGGCAACGACACGCTGGCGGTCCGTACGCGCTGGCTCGTCGACAGCACCGGCCGGCAGGCGAAACTGAAAAAACAGCTCGATCTGGCGCAGACCGTCGACCACGACATCTGTTCGGTCTGGCTGCGCACGGCGGGTAAGGTCGACATCGATGCGCTCGGCACCGGGACGGACTGGCAGCAACGCTGCGGCGGCAACTCACGCTGGCTCAGCACGAACCACATGATGGGCACCGGCTACTGGTTCTGGCTGATTCCGCTGGCGTCCGGCGCGACGAGTATCGGACTCGTGTTCGATCCGGCCATTCACCCGGTCCGCGAGGTCAGTTCCATAGACCGACTGATGGTGTGGCTGCAAAAACACGAGCCGGTCATGGCCGGAGCGCTCGAACCGGAACGTGCGGACATTCTCGATTTTCACCTGCTGCGCCATTTTGCCCACGGTAGCAAGCGGCTGTTTTCGGCCGACCGGTGGGCGCTGACCGGCGAGGCCGGACTGTTCCTCGATCCGTTCTATTCGCCGGGCAGTGATTTCATCGCGATCAGCAACACGCTCGTGGCCGGCCTGATTGCCACGAAGGAACCGCGGCGCAAGGCGGCGTTTTTCCAGCAGCTGTACCGGTCCGTGTTCGACAACATGCTGCCGCTGTACCAGCACCAGTATCCGGGATTCGGCGATCGTGACCTGATGGCACTCAAGACGGTTTGGGATTACTCATATTACTGGGGCGTAATCGCGTACCTGTACTACGCGGGCAAACTCACGGACACCGGGTTTATCGAGTCGGTACAGCCGCAGATTGGCAAGGCGCGTGCTCTGAACCATTCGATCCAGGACCGGTTCCGCGCCCTCGGCGCACAGCGCCGCCAGTTGCCGGCCGAGGGCCGGTTCGTTGATCACTGCCGGATCAATCTGCTGTCGGACTTAAAGCAGCAACTCGTCCAGGACAATTCGGGCCGTGAGCACCTGTGCCTGGCGGCCAACATCCGAATGCTCGAAGACCTCGCCGCAGCGCTGACGCTCGAAGTGCAGCGCTGCGCGGACGGCAGGCGCCTGGGGCAACTGGATGATATCGGCGGGCTGCAGGATTCGGGCCGGCATCTGCTGTCGGCGGCATAACCGGCAGGTAATTGATATCGGCGTAAGAAATTGGTGTCTGACACCAATTTCTGTCATTCAGGCAGTGCGTAGGCGACGAGCCAGTCGGAGACATTCTGAAACCCGGCCACGATGTGCCCGCCGGCGGCCACGACAACGTACTGCCTGCCGTCGACTTCGTAGGTCATCGGTGTCGCCATTGCCGAGGCCGGCGTGCTGACTTCCCAGAGTTTTTCCCCGGTATCGACATCGAACGCGCGAAACTTTTCATCCGCGCTCGCGCCGATAAACACCAGGCCACCTGCCGTCACTGTTGGTCCGCCGGCCAGCGGCGTGCCGAACTGCAGTGGCAACGGTACCGGCATCAGCTTCTCCAGCGTCCCGAGCGTAATACGCCAGCGGGTATCCGTCTGGCCGCTCAGGTCGACGGCGACAAGTTCACCCCACGGCGGCGGCGTACACGGTGCAAAGAACGGCGACAGCACCGGCCCGAACTGAAACGAATAGGGCGTGCCCGCCATCGCCGTCGGCGGGCCGATCGGCCCCATGCGCGGCTGGTCGAGTTCCTCTGCGGTCACGTCTTCGGTGCGTTTGAGCCTCGTGTAGAGCGGCGCCTGCGAGACCGGCAGTATTAACAATGAGCGTTGCGGGTCGAACGCCGCTCCACCCCAGTTGTTTGCCGAAGAAACCAGCAGCGTCCCTTCGAAGCTGGGCGGTTCATACAGACCGGCACGACCGAACGACGCCAGCTTCTTACGGCACGCCATGCGATCGATGGCCGTGAAGCCCCAGGCATCCTCGGGGCGATATCGCAGCGCGCCCAGCGGCGCCGGCTTGATCGGAAACGGCTGGGTCGGCGACAGGACTTCGCCGGGCACGCCGTCGGTCGGGACGCTGCGCTCCTCGACACCGAATACCGGCACCCCCGTTTCGCGATGCAGAACGAAGATCAGCCCCTGTTTCGTCAGCTGAATGACGACGGGCACCAGCTCGCCCTCGCGCATCAAATCGACCAGTATCGGCTGTGCCGGCAGGTCCAGATCCCACACGTCGTGGTGCACGATCTGAAAGTGCCAGACGACCTCCCCGTCAGAGGCATTGAGCGCCACGACCGAGTTCGCGTAACGATTGTCACCGGGACGCCGGCCACCGTAATTATTCGGCGCCGCGGTCGCCGTCGGCAGGAAGATCAGTCCACGCGCGGGATCCGCCGACATCATGCTCCAGACATTGGCGCCGCCGGTTACCTCCAGCGCTGCTCGTGTCCAGCCCAGCCGTTCCGGGTCTTTGGCATCGCGCGGGATCGGGTCGAAACTCCACCGTGCCTTGCCTGTGCGCGCATCAAACGCGCGGACTTCTCCATATGGACTGTCGGCACGCCAGAATTTGGTGTTGTCCGAGGAGCCGATGATGACGACATCGTCAATGACGATCGGCGGCGCCGAAAACTGAATGTCGCCTTCATTCAGGTCGGTGGTGTCGTCATAAATGTCCGGTCTGATATCCACGCCGCCGTCGACCCCGAAATCCCGACAGGGCTTGCCGGTCAAGGCATCGATGCCGATCAGTCGCAGGTCCTTGGTGCCGGTGAACACCCGGTGTTTGCAGATTGCCTCGGGCGCGGCGTCATCGTCTGGCCAATATGCGACCCCACGGCATAAAAACTTGTTGCCGACAGGACCCATTCGAATTTCCGGGTCATAGACCCAGCGTTCCTCACCGCTGACCGGATCCAGCGCAATCACGCGATTCATTGCGGAGCAAAATACCAGTGACCGGCCGGCCGACTCCGGCAATAAAATCGGCGTGACGTTGAGCGCGGCCAGCGCACGATGCTCCGGGTAGCGCTCGGTATCCCCGGTTCGATACGTCCAGGACAACTGCAGATCGCGCACGTTGTCGCGGTTGATCAGGCCCAGCGATGAATAGTGCGATCCGCCAGGTCCGCCACCGTAATGCTGCCAGTCTGCGAATTCACCCGCCGCCGCGTTACCCGACGCGGTCAGCAGCAAGAATGCAGCAAAAAGAGCGGTGCCGCGAAATCCACCCCGAGGCTCTTTGCTGCGGACCGAATTTGGAAGCGGCGATCTCTTGAGCATTTTGCGAATCATATCCTGAGCTCGTTCCGGGCAGAAATTAAATGATGAACAGCATCAATGGAGCCATTCCGGCAGCTGATCGAGAACATCCCGTCCGCCACTGTAACGATTGGAAGGTTGTGACAATCGGTGCAGGTCGCCACTCGCAGTCACTTCCGAAAGGTTAACCGGATCAGACGGACGACACATGCGCCCGAGCTAAAACCGCTGTCTACGGCCCTTCTGCAGATAAGTAAATGCACCCCGGAATGATCCCCTGCATGCCACGCCCTTATTCAGTCGGCGCAGCGGGACCCGGCACGGTGCAATCTACGGCCTCATCGCGCCGGCGGGCGGGTAGTGGAGCAGCACGGTGACGGTCTTGACGAAGTCCTCGATGCCGCGGTTGCCGGTGCGTATCCACGAAACATCTTTTTCCGGGCGCTTGCCGCGGGCGCGGATATCGCCGCCGACGCGGGTGGCCACGGCGAACGGCGGGACATCGGACTGGATCGTCGCCTGGATCTCGGCGTTGAAGTAGTGGCTCTTTTTGATCTCCGGGTTGGGATCGGACCAGATCCAGAAGCGCTCGAACTCGACGCGGACCCGCGCCGCGTTTGCCGCGTCCCGGTGACCCTTGCCGACGACCCGGTAGCCGGCGCGTCGCATTGCTTCGCCAACCGCGTCGCCGACGAGGCTGGCTGCGGTCTGGCTGTCATCAACGACGAGGAATGTCGCCCCGCGCCTGTCGGCCGGCAACTGGCCGACGAGGTGGTTGTTGTAGCGCTGGTCGTCGGGGCTCGGCGTTGCTTGTGTCGCATTGCCGCTGTTCGACACGCTGGCGATAAATTGCCGGCGGTCGATCACTTCATCGATAACTACGGCCGTCTTCGCTTTGGCCGTGACCACGGGGTGCTTGACCTGCAGCGAGATCGTCGTCGCCGAATCGGCCGCGACGGGTGATGCGGTGGCCAGCGTCGCGATGACGGCCGTGGCCAGGCCAAGGCGCCGAACCAGTGTGTGTCCACGCATGATCGATCCCCCCATTTTATTGGTTGCAACTCCAGTGTAGTCGATCATCCGGGCGAGTTCATTCCATGGACTGCGGGTAGATAAGCTCGAGCAGCGCGCGTGCGGCGACCCGGTTGCCGGTGGCTGACCAGTGGTAATCGCAGCCGTGAGTGTAGTCGCCGAACGAACGGCCCGTCGCCTCGGCATCGGCGATGAACGCGGGCAGCAGATCGATGATCTGCACGTTGCCGGCGTCCGCCGCGAACGTCTCGAGTGTGTCGATCAGGTGAAACCCGGACGTGGTTTTCCCGGTCGCGATGTTACGGGCGACCGAAGGTCCCGCGGCGAGGGCTCCTGTGGCCTGTCGTTGGGCGAATGCGACGTCCCGCTCGCTCGGGATCGTGATGATGTAGAAGGGCCGGTCACCGGCGATGGTCGTGATCTCGCCCAGCACAAAGAGCAGCCGGTCGATATCCGTCGCTGTGAAGTTGTCGTAGTCGTTGTCCGGTCCGGTCGCGTCGAGCAACACGTCGTCCTTGATCAGCCTGACGGCCGTTCGCAGGATATTGGCCAGGTACCAGTTGTTGTCGATCGTGTTCTTGACGATTTCGAATGCACTGTTGGCGCCGGTGAAGCGTCGATCGAAGGCGACCGTATACCAGACCTCATGGCCGTCAGCGGTCTTGCGCAAATACGGTCGATACAGACCGGGGTTCTGATGATCGGGATCGTTGTCGTGAAAGTCGTTCGCCGGCCACAGCAGCAGGAACACGGCCGAATGATCGTAGTGTTGCGCGTACTCGCGGTAATACAGCCACTGCTGGATCGTGCCCCAGCTCGAGGTGCCGAAATTCAGGTGCTCTATGCCGGTCTCGGCTTCGAGGATATCGCTGATGCGGTCGCCGCGAGCCACGCCCCAGCCTTCGGTGAACGAGTCGCCGAGTACGACGACTCGTTGCGGGGCAGCCGAGCGCAGCGCGCGTTCGGGATCGCGTGCGCCGACTGAATTCGTCCGGTAGGTTTCGTCGAAGCACGGGAAGACATTGCGAAACGTGGCGTTCGGATAGCGCCAGCGACCGACGACGGGATCGATGTCCGCCCAGAACTGCGGTTCGCGGTTTGTCGGGTAGACCCGGTACGGCAGCACATTCCACGCGACGCCGATCCGGATCACGATCTCGACGGCGCCCAGGCACAGCAGCGTGACGATGATGCCCGCGGCCACGGGTTTCCGCTCGAACCGGTTGGGCCGGCCGTTCACCGTCGCGTCCCGGTTTGGCCGCGCCGTCGCGCGCCCAGCGTGGCGACGGCGTAGTTCAGCGCTACGCCGATCGTGACGGTCGTGCCCAGGCTGGCGAGGATGGGCACCGATGAAAAGGCCAGGATCAGGAAGGCGAGCAGCGTCGAGCCTACGCAGACGAGCACGGCATGGCGGGTCTGCGCCGCCTGTTCGGCATCGTCTTCGGTACGACTCATGAACAGCCCGTAATCGAGGCCGAGACCGGCGACCAGCACCAGCGCGATCAGGTTGAAGATCGTCAGCGGCGCGGCCAGTGTCGCATTCAACGCGATGGTGCCGAGCATCGAGGCGGTCAGCGAGCCGACGATCCAGCCCAGGCGCGCGGACCAGCCGACGCGCACGATCAGGAAAACAATAATGAGCGCCAGCGACGCGAGCAGCACGACTTGAATACGCTGGCGATAGCGCAGCACGAGCGCCTGTGACGCGAGCTTCAGGTCGACGAGCGTCGCGTCCGGGTACCGTTCGCGCAGCAGTGTTGCCAGCGCCTCGGGATCGGTCAGGCCGAACAGCGTCGCGAACGACGTCCAGCGTTCGCCGTCGAAGGCCAGGTGTGCATCGACGTAGCCGGCCAGCGCCGAGCTTTGGAAGTCGATCGCATTCAGCGGCTCCTGTTCGGCGGTTGACGCAAGCGCCGCGGTAAACGGCGCGAAGCCGTCCGCGCGGAACGGGGTGCCGTCGACGGCCAGCCGGACGATGTCGGCCGGCGCGTCGATCGCGCGCACGGCGGCCCGGCGCCGGAGCTGTGTCCGGTGGCTCGGCAACAGGTCGGTCACGACGCGATAACCGTCAATCAGGCCGTCGTTTCGTGCCGCATCGAGTTCGGCGGCGAGTGTCTCGGTCGCCTCGAGCGCCGCCTGTTCGGTCGGCGCGCGCAGCGCGATCAGGTGTCGAATATCCGGAGCGCCCAGTGCCATGCGCAATTGCGTGTCTCGGCGCAGCTTCTCCGGCGCGATCGGCGTCATTGTTGACAGGTCGTTGGACCAGATCGAACCCTGGGCGGCGATAACCGCACCGCCGATCAGGCATACAATGATCCAGACACCGTGGCGCAATGCCGGACGGAGGGCCGTTGAACTTCGACCGGTCTCGCGCGGTGCGCCGGCCGTTGCCGGAGTCATCAGCAGCGGCAACAAAGAACGCGTGGCCAGAACCGCGACGAGCAAACCCACCGATGACAGGATGCCGAGTTGCGCCAGGCCCCGCGATCCGGCCAGCGACACCGACAGGTACGCGATGATCGTGCTGGCGGCACCGAGTCGCAGCGTCGGCCACACGGCCCGGATCGCTTCTTGCGGATGTCGCCCGCGGGCATGGCTGAAGACGTGCAGCGGATAATCGACGGCGACGCCGAACAGCGTGAAGCCGAACGCCAGCGTAATACCGTGGACCTGGCCGAAGATCAGCGCGATGCAGGCGATGCCCGCCAGCGCGCCAAGCGCCAATGGCACAACGGCCAGCACGGTGATGCGCCAACGCCGGTAGGCCACGAGCAGGACGATGATGATCGCCAGCGACGCGAGCAGGCTGCGAAACTGCGCCTCGGAACGGATCGTGTGCTGTAACTCGACACCGTAGACGCCGACGCCGTTCAGCGTTGCCGGGGCGGCATCGACAGCCGCCGCCGCCGCGTGGATTGCCGCCATCGCTTCGGCCTGTGCGCCGATGTCGAAGGCGGGTGCGGCGACCTGGGTGATCAGGAATGCGGAGCGGCCGTCCGCACCGGTCCAGTCCGGCAGCGTCGACTCTGTCGACCAGGCGAGTCTTTCCATGACGGTCATCGCGGCCAGCATCGGGTCGGCGGCCAGGACATCGGCGAACTCGTCACCGGAGAACACGGCGAGATCCGCGAGTCTGTCCTGCAGCGCGCGGCGCAGCCCGGCCGCGTCGGCGTCAATGTCGGCCAGCAGGTAACGATGCGCCCAGACGACGTCGGGTATCGATTCGCGGGTCAGTTCTTCCTGGCCGCTGAGGACCTGGGTAAAGAGCGGCGAGCCGGTCAGCGCGGCGGCCAGCCGGGCGCTCCTGGCCATGACGTCGGCCCGGTCCCGGCCCGTCACCGTTGCGAAGATCAGCTGTGACCCCGGTCCCTGCCCGAGACGGTCGATGAGCACGCGCTCCTGCTCCGTCGCCGCCGGCGGCAGGAAATAGGCCAGGTCGACGGTTATCGAGAGCCGCGCGGCAATGGTCAGGCCGCAGGCCGCCGCGAGGAACAGCCACGCGCCTATGGTGATGGCGCGCCGGGACCGGGAGTGCGACGCGGCCATGCTCAGTCCGCCGCGGGCGCGAACGACATTTCCTGCCAGTCGCCGCCGGGTTGCTCCGTCCGCACGATCCGCACGCGCGACCCGGTGCCGCTGATGACCAGGCGCGCGACGAACCGGTTCAGCTGTCCGTCTTTGGGCGTCAGTTCGAGGCGCCAGTCGTCGGCATCCGTCGCGGCGGCGACATCGAACGCCGAATACAGAGCCATGACGTCACCGGCCAGCAGGGCCTGCATCCCGGCATAGAAGGCCTTGATGTCCGGTCGCCGCTCGATCGACAGGCGCCGGACTTTCCCGTTGCGGCGCATTTCGACGCGCCGTGCCGAGATCGTGACCTGTTCGTCGAACGGTGCGCCGATCCGTTTTGACAGCGTGCCGTCGGCGGCGAACCAGATTTCGCCGTCGAGGGTTAGCGGCTCGGTGAGCAACCGGCTGGTGCGTTGCTCGACAAACGGGATCGGCGTATCGCGCGGCGTCTCGATACGGTCGACAATACTGCCGACGATAGCCGCGGCCTGCTCGGGCGTGGCGTCCGGCGTATCGGCGCCCGCCGCCGACAGCAACAACAGCGCCGTCAGCAGCAGTGCGAGGTCAGTCCGTCTGCCAGAAATCATAAAAGTTGAACCAATTGTCAGGTGCCCGTCGCACATAGTGCTCGAGCCGGTCGACGTAACGCTGCATCGCCTGTTGCAGCGCTTCGTCGCGGCCGCCGCGTGCCAGGGCAAACGTATCGAATAACTCCTCGCAACGCACCTCGTAACGCCCGTTGACCCAGATCCCGAAGATGGCGACGATCGGCGCGCGAAAAACGGCGGCGATGATCAAAGGGCCGACCGGGAAGCGGGCCGGTTCGCCGAGGAACGTGCAGGTCGTCGTGCGATCGCCGGGCCGGTACCGGTCACCGAGAAAGCCGACAGATTCGCCGCGCTTGAGCGCTTCGCCGATTGTCAGGCCGAGTTTCGCCGGAGGTTGGTCGGCATCGATCAGCGAGGCGGCGAATCCTGGGCTCAGTGTTTCAAGCTGGCGGATCAGCTTGTCGTTTAATTTGCGGGCCAGCACCATGCGCACGGTACTGTCGGCGTGCTGCAGCGATGCAAAACGCGTGGCCTCGAAGCTGCCGAGGTGGGAGCCGAGTATGACGCAGCCCCGGTTTGCCCGTATGTGGCGTTCCATGATGTCCAGGCCGCTGATCTCAAAAGGAATATCGTCGGTGCGCCCGGACAGGAAATAGACGCGGTCCGCCGTGACGCGGGCGAAGGTCGCGAAGTGATTCAGCACCTGGCCGAGCGACGGCCGATGGCCGGTGACGCGCTGCCAGAACGCGCGCGATGCCCGCCGTTCGGCACGGCGTACGAGCAGGAAGTAAGCCGAGACGAAGGTCAGCACGAGGCCGAGGATGCGTCGCCCGAGGTGCAGGGCGATCCAGATAGCGATCCGGATGGCCAGCGTGGTGCCGGCTTCGGGTCTGGCCTGCCATGGCGCCGTCATCCGGTCGGGTCGTCGCCGAGCTGCTGCAGGTCGAGTCGGCGCATCTTGCCCGTCTGGTTGCGCGGCAGGGCGTCGACCCGCCGTAGCGGTCGGGGCATAAAGACCGGGTCGATGACTTGTGCCAGTTCGTCGCGGACGGCGTCGATGTCGCGACCGGGACAGACGACCAGCGCCGACAGTCGTGCCTCGTTGCCGTCGCCCGCCGCGTCGGGGTTGGGGCTGAACACGACGGCATCCTCGACGCCGTCGATCTGCAGCAGCCGGTTCGTCAACTCGGCCAGCGAACCGCGTTTGCCGCCGATCTTAACGAGGTCGGCGCCGCGGCCGCGCAATTCGAAACACCCGTCTGCCGTGAAGACCAGGTCATCGGTCAGCATCACGGGTTCAGGCAGGTGTGCGGCGTCGATGCTGACACGCCGGCCCGCGCGATTGACGCGCAGTTCTGCGAAGAAGGTCCAGTCGTTCGTCGTCACCGGGTTGCGGTACGCCAGGCAGCCGGCCTCGGTGCAGCCGTACAGTTCGCAGATGTCGCCGCCGAGCGTGCGGGCCGCGTCCGTGGCCAGTTCCCGGGTCAGCGGCGCCGTCGCGCACAGGATTCGGCGGACGGGCGGAAAGGCGAGGCCGGCGCGCAGGACGGCACGCAGGTGCACGGGCGTCGTGACGAATATCCGCTGCCCGGGCGTACGCTCCAGCGCGTTGCGGATGTCGCCGGGGAACAGCGTGTTGCCGGTATACGTGTGAACGTTCTCGAACAACGGCAGCAGCACCGTGTATTCGAGGCCGTACATGTGCCATGGCGGTACCGTCGCGACGATGCCGGCCGGTCCGTCGATGCCTTGCAGCGTATAGCGCCGGTTGATCGCCGTGCCTTGGACGAGGGTGCGCCAGAACTTTCTGATCTGTGTGGATTCGCCGGTGCTGCCCGATGTGAACACGATGGCCGACAGCTGTCCGGCGGGAATCGACGGGACGGCGACGTCAGCGACCGCGGCGGATGGGTTCGTAAACGGCCGGACATCGATGCGGTCGGCGTCGAGTTCGGGCATGGCCCCGTCGTGCATCACGTGGTGACCGTCGATCCGCGCCAGCGCCTCGACAATGGCCGCAGGCTGGCGCGACGGCAGCAGGACGTTGGCCTGGCCCCGGATCACGGCGGCGGCGAATGCGACCAGGAAGGCGTAGCGATCCTCGCACAGGTTGACGGCCAGCGGCGCGTCCGGCAGCGCCTCCGCGAGCGCCGTTGCCGCGGCCAGGAATTGGCGGCAGGTGATCGGCCGGTCGCCGACGATCGCGAGGATGTCGTCCGGGTGGCGAGTCAGCAGGGGCAGCGAATCGTTCATGGGTGTCTCGGTGCGGATCGCCCGCCGATGTCGCGTTGCTGTTGCGGTTAGCCTGGTTCGATCCGGAGGATCCTGCGGTCAGGCGGGCGCGGCATCTGTTTCCTGCCGAATATGGTTGGCGAGATTTCGCAGCGTCGCGAAGATTTCCCGCGTCTGCTCGTCTTCGGCCTTCAGGTGCACGTCATAGTCCTGGGCGACGGCCACGGCGATCTCGAGCGCATCGATCGAGTCCAGACCGAGCCCGCCGTCGAACAACGGTTGCTCGGGGTCGATATCGGCCGGCGCCATGTCCTCAAGGTTCAGGACTTCGCATATCAGCGTCGCCAGCCGCATTTCGAAATCAGTCATTTCCGCCATATCCCGTCTGCCTGTAAAATTTCGGCCGTTGGCCGAAGGTCCCCGAATGAATGCGGCGAATCCCCGGCCGCGAAACTGGGGGCATTATATTCAACCCGTGCACCGGACCCAACAGAGCTGCCGCCGGGGCGTGTATCGGCCCCGGATCACCCCCGGGTCGAAGATACATCAGGGGTTGAAAGTGGCTATCATGGGTGCCGCGAGCATCCCGGGAGGTCTGCAACTGCATCATGGAACAAGCGAACTATTGTGATGTGATCGTCGTCGGTGGCGGTCCGGCCGGCACGACCGCGGCGACATTGCTCAAGCGCAAGGGCTGGTCGGTCACGTTATTCGAGCGGGACCGGCATCCGCGTTTTCATATTGGCGAATCGCTGTTGCCCAAGAACCTGCCGATCTTCGAGGAACTGGGCGTGCTCGAAGAGGTCGCGCGCATCGGCATCTACAAGCCGGGCGCGGATTTCAGCACACCGGGGCAGGCCGAGGATTTCAAGACCTTTCCGTTCGCTGCGGCGCTCGGCGACTCGCCGACACATGCCTATCAGATCCGGCGGGCCGAGTTTGACAAGCTGCTGTTCGACAATTGTTGCAGCGCGGGCGTCGACGCCCGCGAAGAGCACTGCGTCACACGGGTCGAACTCGATGCCGGGGGCCGTTCGCACCGCGTGCATGTGCGCGATCCAGACGGCACGGAGACGGTCTGGACCTGCGGCTACCTGGTCGATGCGTCCGGCCGGGACACGCTGCTCGCCTCGCAGGAGAAGTGGAAGTCGCGCAACCCGCGGCATGCCTCGGCGGCGATGTTCACGCATTTTCGCGGCGCGAAGACCCGGGCCGGCAAGCATTCCGGCAACATCAGCATTTACTGGTTCGATGGCGGCTGGGTCTGGATGATCCCGTTGCCCGACGACACGATGAGCGTCGGAACTGTTTGCCATGCGGATCATTTCAAGCAGCGGGAAACGGGTCAGGATGAATTCTTCATCCAGACGTTGCAGCGCTGCGAAGGGGCCTGGCAACGGGTCTGCGACGCCGAGCAGATCATGCCGGTGCAGGCAACGGGCAACTATTCCTATCTGTCGAGCAACAATATCGGCAACGGGTTCGCGCTGATCGGCGATGCCTATGCATTCATCGACCCGGTTTTTTCGAGCGGCGTGTATCTGGCGATGTCCAGCGCCGCGGGCATCGTCGAGGTCGCCGAGCGCTGGCTCCGACAGGATCAGGCCGGGTACGGGAAAGCCGTCAAACAGTACCAGGACATGATCAACCGCGGCGTCAGCACGTTTGCCTGGTTCATTTATCGGTTCATGACGCCGGGCATGATGAAGTTGTTTCAGAACAGCCGCAACGGGTTCAAGCTTGAGCAAGCTGTGATATCCATGCTGGCCGGCGATGTGTACGCCGGCTTCTCGGTTCGTTGGCGGCTGTTGGTCTTCAAACTGCTCTACGCCATCGCTCAGGCCACGACGCCGTCGAGTCAAAAGAGCGCGCGATAGATATGCAAAGATCCGGATACACGGCGTTCATGACCGCACCTGGCCACCCGGGAGTTCTTCGATGGACTCCCGGACGGATAGATAGACAGACCTTCGCATAAGACATGGCAGTGACGGCAAAATCATTGGAATCGGATCTTAATGTTCGACAGGCAACGGACCCGTCGACCGCGCCCGTGAAATGCGAGGAATTCTTTCGCTTCAGATTCGACACCGAATCGGCATCAGTCGGCGATGACGGTGTTTTTCAGATTCATATCGAGTCGATCGGGCCGCGGGCGCCGGACGAAATCTGGTTCACGAGTGGCGCCGTTACGCATTCGACCGTCGGTAGTTTCCGGATCGCCGAGTGCGAAGATTTTCTGGCCGCGCACGTGGCGATCGATCTGGACGAGCATACCGATTTCGGCGACCTGACGACGCAGATTTACCGCGAGTTGCTGCGCGTGACGCATGAACGCGGTTATCCGAACCTCGTCCGGGTCTGGAATTATTTCCCCGGCATCAATGACGGCGAAGGCGACCGGGAAGTGTATCGGCAGTTCACGGCCGGCCGGGCCCTGGCGTTCGGTGAATTCGCCTATCAGGGTGAGGCGCTGCCGGCCGGCACCGCCATCGGTACGGATGCCGGTACGCCGTTCACGATTTCGGCGATAGCGACCCGCGATCGGTGCCGCATGGTGGAAAATCCGCGGCAGACCAGCGCCTATCGTTATCCGCGCGAATACGGGCCGCGCAGTCCATCATTCTCTCGTGCCGTCGTGATCGCATCGCCGGGGGGTTCCCGGATCCTGATTTCCGGCACGGCCAGCATCGTCGGTCACCAATCCATGCACCTGGAAGACCCGGTACAACAGACCGCGGAGACGCTGCGCAATCTCGACGAACTGATCCGGCAGGCCCGGCAGGAGGTTCAGGCCGACGAAGGCGCCGATGGCATGCCTGTCAGCGGCAGTCTGCGCGTCTATGTGCGTCGTCCCGAACAGATTGGGGAAATTGAAGCCGCGCTGCGATCCACGCTCGCCGAAGACCGGAGTCTCGTGTTCCTGCGTGGTGACATCTGTCGACGCGAACTGCTGCTCGAGATCGAAGCTGCCGGTGGTATCTGAGCCGGCACGGCGCCCGCCTCGGAGCCCACCGACACCGCCGTGATCAGCGTCGACAATCTCACGTTCTCCTATCCCCGAACCACGGCGCCGGCGCTTTCGGGTATTCGCCTGAACGTGGCGCGCGGCAGCCTGCTCGGGTTGCTCGGTCCGAACGGCGCGGGCAAGACGACTCTGCTGTCGATCCTCTGCGGCTTGCTGGCGTACCGGCACGGCAGTGTGCGGATTGCCGGCGCAGACCTGACGCGACAGCGCGCCGATGCCCAGGCGGCGATCGCGCTCGTGCCGCAGGACTACGCGTTTTACCCGACACTGTCGGTCCGTGAGAACCTGCGTTTCTTTGCGCGCATGCAGCGCCTCGATGCGGCCGAAATCGATGCCCGGGTTGCCGAAGTCACGGCGACCACCGGGCTCGTCGAGCGCCTCGACGAGCGTGTGGACCGGTTATCGGGCGGCCTGAAGCGACGCCTGAATATGGCGATCGGCCTGCTGAACCGGCCGCAGTTGCTGTTGCTCGATGAACCGACAGTCGGCATCGATCCGCATTCGCGGCGTTTTATCCTCGAGGCAATTCGCGCGATCAACCGGGCGGGCACGACGGTCATCTATACCTCGCACTACATGGAGGAAGTGGAGAGCCTGTGCGACGACATCGCAATCATCGATGCGGGCAAGGTGCTCGTCCAGGGTTCGCTCGAAACGCTGTTGCGGGCCGGTGAACAGAGCAGGCTGATCGTCGATATTCGTGCAGCATTGACGCAGGAACAACGCGACGGACTGGAGAGGACGCTGCGGTTCGCAGAACAGCCACACTGCCTGAGCATCGAGATCAACGCCGCCGTCGGCATCCTCGGTGTTCTGCAGGCGCTGGATCGGCAGCGTGTGCAAATCAGCCGCATTCAGTACGGGACGCGCAACCTCGAAGAGCTCTTCCTGAACTTCACCAACCATTCCCTGCGGGACTGACATGCCGAGATTCTGGTATTTCGCCAAGAAGGAATTTCGACTCGTCATGCGCGACCGGCATGCGCTGTTGCTGCTGTTTTTGATGCCGACGCTGTTTATCCTGATCATGTCGCTCGCGCTGCAGTCCGGCTTCGAGTCGCACCGGCAGGTACGAATCGAATATTTCCTCGTCGATCAGGCCGGCTCGGCGAGCAGCACCGAACTGGCGCGACGCATGGATGAGCCTGGCGCCTTCGAGCGCAAACAGAGTGATGCCACGCTCGAGCAGATGCGTGAGGCGGTCGGGCAGGATCGCGTCAAGTTTCTGTTGATCGTCGATCCTGACTTCGATGTGAAACTCGCGGATGCGGAACGGGCGGTTCGCCTCGAGGTCGCGCCGGGGATCGAGCTGCCGATCGCGATGTTGTTCGAGGCGCGCGTGCGGCAGGTGCTGATCGGCCTGTATCTCGATGAGGGTCTCGGGCCCTTTCTCGAGGAAGGTGGTCTGGCCGTCGATCAGGAGACGCTGGCCGGTCTGCTCGAGGCCGACTTTCTTTTCGAGGGTGATGCCGGCCGGCAGATTCCCACGTCGGTGCAGCAGAACGTACCGGCCTGGCTGATGTTTGCGATGTTCTTCGTGTCGGTGCCGCTGTCGACCACGCTGATTTCCGAGCGTGACAACGGCACGCTCGCGCGGCTGCAAACCATGTCTTTCCCGGCTTCGCAATTATTGCTGGGCAAGTTGCTGCCGTACTTCGCCATCAACCTGTGCCAGGTTGTCCTGATGCTGATTGTCGGTGTCTACCTCGTGCCGGCGCTGGGAGGCGACCGCCTCGTCCTCGGTGATTCATGGGGCGGGCTCGTGATGATGTCCGCGGCGGCCAGTCTCGCCGCGGTGTCTTTCGGCCTGTTCATCGCGCAACTGGTGCGCACGAATGAGCAGGCGACGATCCTGACCGGCGTCGCGACGATTATCATGGCGGCCATCGGCGGCGTCATGGTGCCGCGTTTTTTGATGCCGCAGATGATGCAGGATTTTTCGTGGGTATCGCCGATGACCTGGGGTCTCGAGGGTTACCTCGACCTGTTTCTGCGCGGCGGTTCGGTGCGCGATATTCTGACCGAGAGCGGGGGACTCGTCGGGTTCTCCTGTCTGATGCTGGTTCTGGCGCTGGTGATTTCGCGGCGCAGAGCCGGGTACTGATCGGCCATGGATATCGAAGCGTTAAAACGGGAACTCAAGACGCTGGTCGTCGAGGAATGCGACATGGATATCGGCGCCGATGAGATCCTCGACGACGAACAGCTGATCGGCAGCGATTGCCGATTGGGGCTCGATTCTCTGGACGCACTGACGATCTCGCTCGCGGTCAAGGATCGCTACGGCCGGCACATTGACAGCGGCAACGAAACCCGTGCCGCGCTGACATCGATCAATCATCTCGCCGCGTTTATCACGGCCGAATGATGGCCGGCAGCGAGCGTCGCGCGGAGATCTGCGGGCTCGGACTCGTGACGTCGCTGGGCGACCGGCTGGACGACAACCTGGCTGGCATCATGCGCGGCGCGCCCGCATACCGTTGCCGGACGCTCGACATCTTCGACGAACCGATCGATGTGCCTTATCTGCCCATCCGGCGCAGCGACGCTGCCGGCGCGCGCGAGGATGCGACGTTTGCGTCCGTCGGTCTGGCCGTCGAACACGCGTTGTCGGAGGCCGGCGTCGAAGCGGCGGACCGACGGTCGATGCCGGTCTATATAGGGTCGTCTTCCTATGCGATCGGTCAATCCGAGGCGCTGTTTGCCGATGCGCTGGCCGCCGGCGATGCCGATGCGCTGGCCGTGCCGCTGGCCGGCTTCGGGCAGGTCAGCCGCTACCTGCGTCACGAGCACGGACTGGCCGGCGCAGATTTCCTGTTCAACACTGCGTGTACATCGAGCGCCAACGCATTGCTCGTTGCGGCGGCAGCGATCGAGGCGGGCCGCTGTGATCGGGCGCTGGTGGTCGGCGTCGAACTGGGCAATCTCACGACACTCGCCGGGTTCTGCGGCATGCAACTGCTGGCCGATGACTGCATGCGTCCTTTCGATCGGCGCCGCAACGGACTGGTGCTCGGCGAAGGCTGCGGCGCGATCGTGTTGCGTGCGGCTTCGGCCGATGTCGGTGGCGTGTTCGTTGCCGGCGGGGCGAGCGGTTGCGACACGTTCAGCATCTCGACCTCGAATCCGGACGGGTCGCGCATCGCCGCCGTCATGCGCGAGGCACTAACCAGTGCCGGAATCGAGGTCGACGCCATTGCCGCGATCAAGGCGCACGGCACGGCGAGTCCGATGAACGACGATGCGGAGGCGGCAGGGATGCGTCAGGTTTTTGCCGACATGCCGCCGTTCGTCGCATTGAAATCGAGCATCGGCCATACGCTGGGCGCCTGCGGAGCGACCGAGACCGCATTCATCGTCGCCGCGTTGCGGGCCGGCGTGCTGCCGCCCACCGCGGGCTTCGCCGAATACGATGATCGACTCGGTGTTCGGCCCCAGGTCAGCGCCCGACCCGCCGGGGCCGGGTATTACATGCTTAATTTTTTCGGCTTCGGCGGCAATAACGCGTCGGTGATACTGGAGACCGTGCGCCGTGCGGATTGAAGTTGCAGCGGCGGGTGAGTACTACGCGGACCTGGGCGCCGCAGATCAACTGCATGAAGTCAAAGACCTCCGGCCGCTGCTGGCCGCGGTTTGCCGTGAGCGCTTCCGGCGCATCGACCGGTTCACGCAGCTCGCGCTGCTCGGCTCGGGTCATTGCGTGCGCGATGGTCGGTTGCCTGCCGATACCGGCCTGTACATCAGTTCGGGTTTTGGCTCGATTGCCAATACCGTCAACGTGCAGCGCCAGATGTTCATCGACCGCCGCGTGCCCAAGCCGCTGACGTTCATCAATACGCTGAGCAATTCGGCGGGCTACTACGTGGCGCGCAACCTCGGTTTGACGGCGCGCAACCAGTTCGTCAGCCGCGACGCCGCGCCGCTCGAAGCGGCGCTGCAACTGGCGACGCTCGATCTCGTGCGTGGCGATATCGGGCAGGCGCTGGTCGGCGTCGTCGATGAGGCATCGCTGCCGCTGGACGAACATGCACGACGACTGGGGGTCGGCGCCGACGTGCCGCTGGCCGAGGGCAGTCACTGGCTGCTGTTGCGACCGGCGGGTGCGAGCGTGCCGTCGGCAACGCTCGCCGCTGTCGACACGCTGGCGGATGTCGCCGCGCTGTCAGCATGGTTTGCCCGTTTCGATGCGTCACCGGATGCCCGCATCTGGTTCGCTGACGATGTGTCGCCACCAGCTCGTGCCGCGTGTCCGATGCTCGAACGACTGGAAGCGGCCTTGGGTGTGTACCGCTCGCGGACGGCCGGCGCTGTCCTGCGTTATCTGTCCGGCACGACCGGGGAAGAATTGATTACCGTTGTCGAAGACGACGGCCGTTATCACGTGATGCGCTTCGTCGGTCGCCTGTAGTTACTCAGGTCGATGGCTGCAGGCGATGATTGGCGTTGAGGCAAACCGAAATTGGTGTCGGAAACTGGTATCGAAAATTGGTGTCAGACACCAATTGGCATCATATACCAACCCTCAAACCTGATATCGCTCAAGTGGCAGGAACAGGCAGAGAATTGGTGTCTGACACCAATTTCGAAGAAAGAAATCTGTCCCCTCAAATTCCGGAACCGGGCGGAATGTCGGCGACCGATGGCGCCGCGTCGTGCGCAACGTATTGTTGTGAAAAAACAACACAATGTCTATTAAATTCCCTTTTATGTGACATATTCCCCGATCATCCAGTTAGAATGGCTCTGCTGTTGCTTGCCCGAAGGGGGGTACGTTATGCGAATTTACAACACTACGTCTGGGTTCTGCTTGTTGTGCGCCGCGGCTTTGGTCGGCAATGCTGTCGCCGCACCGAAAGAAGAATTGATCGTGACTGCAACGAAGCGGGAACAACTCATTCAGGATGTGCCGTTCTCGATCAATGCGCAGACGCAGGAAGACATCCAGCGAGCCGGCGCCGGCAGCCTTGAGGAGTTATCCCGAAATGTGGCCGGCCTGTCGATTCAGAACCTCGGGCCCGGGCAGAGCCAGGTGGCCGTGCGCGGCGTCTCGGCCGGCCAGATCGTTCGCGATCAGCCGGGCGTCAAGGAGCAGGTCGGCATTTACCTGGATGAATCGGTCATTTCGTTATCGCTGTTTACGCCCGATCTGGACCTGTTCGATTTGAACCGTGTCGAGACTCTGCGCGGTCCGCAGGGCACACTGTTCGGGTCCGGCTCCGTCGGCGGCACGATTCGCTACATTACCAACCAACCGGATCCGGAAGCTTTCTCCGGGCTCGTCGAGGCGGACCTGAACACGGTCACGGACGGCGACTTCGGCGGCCATCTCAAGGGCAGCGTCAATATTCCGCTGGCAGACGGCAAGGCGGCACTGCGCCTGGTCGGTTATCACACGGAGTACGCGGGATTCATCGATGCGCTCGGTGAGGGCGGTACCCGCAGCGATGACGTCAACGACGGTAACCGTAGTGGCGTCCGTGTCGCGCTGACGTTCATGCCGACGGACAACATCACGATCACGCCGCGGGTGATCTACCAGGAGATCGAGACCGGCGGCTTCAATCGTCAGGAGGTGTTTAATCTCTTTGCGAACCCGTACACGACGACCCGGCCGGCCATTCAGCTCGATGAGCGCGAGCAGTATCTGCTGCTTCCGGAAGAATTCTCGGACGAGATCTTGATCGCGGATTTGAACCTGGAATTCAGCTTTGACGGGTTCGACGTGACCTCGGTCAGCAGCTACACCGACCGCGATATTCTCGTGAGCCGCGACGCCAGCGCGCTCTCCGGCAGCGTGTCCATCGATCTCGGCTTTGCGCCGGCCGATACTCTGTTGCCGTCGAACCTCCGCGATACGACCGAGGTCGAGCAGTTCACGCAGGAAATCCGGCTGAGTTCCAACACGGACGGGCGCCTGCAGTGGCTGGTCGGTGCCTTCTACTCCGACACCGATCGGTTCTATCGCCAGCGTCTGCCGACGCCGGGTTACGATGTGGCCACCGACCTGGAGCTTGGCGCCGGTACCGCGGCCGGGGCATCCAACGGCGGCTTCGCGCCGGCGGATTCCCCGTATAACTCGGACCTGCCGTACAACATCGAGCAGTTCGCGGTGTTCGGTGAGGTGTCCTACGACGTCACTGATGATCTGCAGGTCACGGCCGGGGGCCGCTACTACGACTTCGACGAGGACCGCGGTTTTAAAACCGGCGGCCTGTTCGCGAACAGTGACGATCAGATCGATTCGACGTCATCGGACGGGTTCACGCCCAGGCTGATGATCAGTTATGACGTGAATGAAGACATCGTCCTCAACGCGCAGGCTTCACAGGGCTTCCGGCTCGGCGGCGTCAACGATCCGCTGAACGTGCCGCTGTGTTCGCCCGCCGATGTCGCCATCTTCGGCGGCTTCCAGAGCTATGACGACGAGACCCTGTGGAACTATGAAACCGGCATCAAGGCCAGGGTCGGCGGTGTCACGTTTAACGCCGCTGCGTTTTATGCCGATATCGAGGATCTGCAGGTGACGCTGGACGCCGGATCGTGTTCATCGCGCATCTCCTTCAACGTGCCCGATGCGCACAGCGCCGGTATCGAACTGGAACTGGAGGCCGAGCCGATCGAGGGCCTCGAGTTGTCGTTTGCCATGAGCGTGCTCGAATCGGAATTCGACACGACGGTTGTCGACGGCAACGGTGCGGTGATCGCCGGATTGCAGGACGGCAACCGGCTGCCGTCGGTACCGGAGTTCCAGGCCGCCGGCACGCTGAGCTATAACTTCCCGCTCAATCTGTTCGGGCAAAACGGCGATGCCTACGTATCG
>JAJFJS010000007.1 GCA_021773815.1 Gammaproteobacteria bacterium | reverse complement strand
TTCTCCCTGGGACAGGCCTTCCGCATGAGCCTCGGCAAGCTCTCCGTTCTGAACACGAACGGCGTGCGCAATGGCGACGTCCGGCCCTGCCCGACGAACGGCGACACCGCCGTGTGTCCGCATCTCGGGCTCGATTGGACGCGGCCGTGAGCGCGCGCAGCATCCGCACCATCCTGGCATGCGCGACCGCGCTGGGGGTGGCGCTCGGCTGCGGCGAATCCGTTCAGCCTCCGACGCCGAAGGAGGCCGCGGACAGCCAGCGTGTCCTCAAGGACTGGTTCGAGTGCGAGGAATGCGACGACGGCGAGCTCGCGGCGGTGGTCGAGCTGGGCGACGGCGCCGTGCACCTGCTGGGTGCGGTGGTGGTGCGTGGCCTCTCGTCGGCCGCGCGGGCGCGCTTCGTCGGCCAGCTCGAAGAGCGCTACGAGCAGCGGCTGGCCTACGCGGAGCAGTACCCCTCCTTCGCCCCGGTCATGAAGCGAGACGTCTTCCTCTCCCACCACCTGGGCAACCGAGACGCTCTCTACCGCGTGCGCGCCCTCCGCGCCCTCGAACGGATGGGGACGGACGCAGCGCGCGATGCACTGGAAGAGGCGCAAGGGCAGACCGGCCACCCCGGGGTCGAGCGGGAGATCCGCCGCGTGCTCAGCGAGATGTAGCCGGCGGCCTTCAATCCCGCGCGTCCGCAGTCCCCATCGCGCTGCTGTTCTTCGTTCCCGAGGCGATGCTGGCCTAGCTCCCCGGAAGAGCCCAGCCCACCGGGAAGACATCGGGAAAGTCGCTGAGCGGCTGCCCCGACCTGGGCTCATGGGCGTAGAGCGCCACCGGGTCGGGAATCACCTGACCGGGCCGGTGCAGGTAGCGCACGTCTTGCCCTGCCCACAGCGAGGCGTGAGCGCGGCGCGGGGTGGGCGACTCGACGCCGCCGAGGGCCGAGTGGAGGATGTGGCCGTGGAAGAGCAGGACGTCCCCCGGCTCGTAGTCCCAGCCCAGAATGTCGTACGAGTCGCGGTGCCCCTCGATGTCGGGGACCGCCGGCAAGCTCTTGTCCTTGACGCCGCTCCAGTAGGTCCAGTCCTCGTACGACTCCACGCCCAGCATGGGACGGTCGGCCACGGCGCCTTCGAGCATGGCCTTCGCCGCGGGATCGGTATCGGGGTCGCGGCCGGCGAGCGGACTGTAGGTCGCGTTCCACAGGTGGGATCCGCGCACGACCTCCAGGCTGACGTTGCGCGGGACGCGATCGGGTGACACCCAGGCGCGGATCAGATCGTGGCCCGCGAGGTTGTAGTAGCAGGTGTCCTGGTGCCATGGCGTCGGGAGGAAGCGCCCCTTCGGCTTGTAGAACGGCTGGTCCATGTAGAAACGAACCGTGCTCCGAAGCGCGCAGCCCACGATCTCGGGCACCGGCGAGTCGTCGACGATGCGCCGCAATGCCGGCGATCGCGCAGCCGGAAACTGATCCACACGCAGCGTGCCCAGGCTCTCGGACAGCACATCGGGCTCGGCGATCGCCACGTCCAGCCCTTCGCAGAGAAGGTCCACCCACTCGGGCGCGAGAACCGCCTTGATCAGGACCGCGCCATCGCGGTGGAAGGCTCGAACCTCTTCCGGGGTGACCGGGCGAAGGGGCTCTGCGGGCATGGGGGGAGGGTACATCAGGGGTCGTTCAGGCCTTCCTTTCTCTCTGAAGGTCGGCCAGACCCGACCCCCCGCTCACGATTCGCTCGCACGTCTGGGCCTGGCTGACCGCTCGCACGTCCGCGGCTTGACCGGTCAGCCCTCTGCCTCGGGCGGGAGGGCACCGACCTGCTTGCTGTTCCGCGGTTCGAGCACCTAACAGCCGACAAGCCGAACGCGCAAGAGCTCGAGCGCCCGGTTCAAATCCGGGTCATGCGCTTCGATCGGGAGAGGGGCCGATTCTTCGGCCATAGGGCTCTCGGCTCCCGCCGGCTCGAAGAGGGCCCAATTCCGGAACTCATCCCCGAGTTTCGATAGGTAGGTGATGCCAGCGAATCGCCGATCTCCCTCAGGAGTGGACTGGTCGTAGACGTAACGGGAGATCTCCTGGGTGAAGCTTCGCGGCACGGACAGGCGAATCGCTGAGGCGTCGAGGTCGTCGATGCCGTAGTGAACGACACGAGGCGCGAGCGCCGCACGTACGTGCGCCAAGGAGCTGCTATGGCCGATCTCCACGAACTCGCCTTGAAGTTGCGCAACGCCCATGACTCGGTTGGCTAGCCAGGAGACATCGAGCTCGCCGGGAAGAGCTGCGGCTTCTCCATCGTCCTCGATCTCAGCTAGCTCTCTGAGAAGCTCGAGGTCAGGGCGAAACCGGGCGAGAACCTCAACGAAGGCTCCCAAGCGGCTGCTCGATGCGTAGAGCACTCGATAGACGCCTTCGGGATCATCCCAGCGATTCCCGAACGTCTGGTCCGTCCCGGCGTTGGCCCAATCGGGCCAAGACCACGGGGTTGGGGCGCGAGCGATTCGATAGAGAGGCCCTTCAGGCGCCGTGGGCGAGAGTGCGGGTGCTTCAGCCTCGGAAGCGTCAGCCACCGCTGACGAAGGCTCGCGCGGCGGAGAGAATGAGCGGGCCCACCTCATCCAGGTCACCCGAGCGCAGGAGGCGGGCGGCGGACCGGTCGTCGAGTTGCGGATTGAGACCCTGAAACCAGGCCCGGGCAACTGCGGGGCTGTCATGGCGCGACACCAGCAGGGCGACCTGAAGCGCAAATCGGAGGCGCTCCGGAATCGGCGGCCTGGCCTCTCGCTCGCCAGAGCTCCATTGGCGCACCGCTCGGGCTTCGCGGACCCCCGCGATGTAGGCCACGAGCTTCGGGCCCAGGATGTCGCAGAGTTCCTTGACGAGAACAGGAAACTCGACGCGAGCCGAGTGGTCATAGGCCTCGAGCTCAGGACGGGCTGCATAGGCGGAGAGCGACATCTTCGGACCTCGGACGAAGAGGATAAGCTGCTCGAATCCCTCGTCAATACCCTCTAGATCACACCTCAAAAACTTATCGACCGGCAGGGCTCAGGACTTGAGTCTCGCCCGCCACCGGCAGAGTCTCCATCAAGTAGCTGTAACTGTTGATACTTTGGACTTCTTGGCGCAGCGCTCATAGGTCGGCTGCCCGTCAGTCGCCCGGGACGACGTTCTCGAAGACGCGGCCGAACGCGATCTCCTCCGGTCGCTCCGAAGGCACGAGGAAGTCCGGGCCGAACTTCTCTGCGAAGTTGTCCAGGATCGTGCAGGCACCTGGACCGTCTCTGCGAGGGCCGACGTCGAGCACGTAGTGCCCGATCGAGAGCTCCGGACCATGGCGTTCGACGAGTCGGGTCCGCCACGCCTCCACCGCTGGGACGTCCTGCGGGAAGAGCTGGTGGTAGGCCTTGGTGTAGGCGTCGAACGGAACCGACTCGAGCTGGGACGGCGTCAGCTCGACATCGCGATCGGTGATCGTCGTCTCGATCAGATCCGCCACCAGGGGCCGACCGGCGACCTCGATCTGCATCACGTAGATCAGGCCCTGCCCGCCCGGCGCCAGCAGCGCTTCGAGGCGCTGCAGCAGGATCTCGACGAAGCGATTGCCGTCGGCGCCGCCGTTGGAGGTGAGCGTGCCGGCGATTCCCTCCGGCGTCGGAACGAATGGTGGATTCGCCAGCAGGAAGTCGTAGGGGCGAACCGGCGTGAACGTGGCGATGTCGCCTTCGATCGCATCGAACCGCTCTGCCCCGAAGCCGTTGCCCTGCGCGTTCCGATCCTGGAACTCGACCGCGCGCGGGTTGACGTCGAGGAAGTCCACGTGGAGGGCGCCCGCCTTCAGGGCCAGGAAGCCCAGGCCGCCGGACCCGGCGAAGGGCTCGAACACGCGCAGGCTCCGAACCCGATCGGGAAAGGCGAGCAGATGGTTCATCATCGCCCCCTGCGGACCGCCGAGCGGCAGGATCCTCATGGGGTCGCGCTTGTGGAAGACCTCCGTGCGGATCACGAGGCCGTTGCCGAAGCGGTACTCGACCTCGTCGCCGTCCTGTTCGCGGGTCCACTGGACGAGATTGGGGAGCGCGTTCGCTGCGGCGACCATGTCCTCTCCCGCGGGCGCGAGATGGGGAGAGGCTAGCGCTCGGGGCGTCGGCTCCGGGGAGCGCGCAGGGTGAGCATGAGCGACCCCGCGATGCCCAGCAGCCAGCTGCCCGGCTCGGGGACGGTCTGGCCGGCGTTGAGCGTGCCGGGGCTCTCGGGCAGAGGGCCTGCCCATAGGAAGGGCGGCATCGCGCTCAGCATTCCGGTGCGCTGCAACGACTCGCCAATGGAGGTCGTGTTCGGCTCGATCACTCCGACGTCCACGCTCGAGAGACCGACGGCCGGCCCGTTGTTGGCGATGAAGCTTCCCTCGTAGCTGAGGAACTCCAACACGGTCGCCCCCGGCCCGACGAGCGCGATGCCGTCGGGAGAGCCGTTCTGCAGCCCGAGAGTCAGGAAGAAGACCGCCCCGAAGCCTGCCCCCTCGTCATCGATCGTGCCCGTGAGTGGGATCGAGGCGTACAGGATCTGATTGGCGCCGTTGTAGAGCTCCAGCGAGAAGCCCGAGAGGTCCGTCCCGGCCACCCC
>JAJFJS010000060.1 GCA_021773815.1 Gammaproteobacteria bacterium | reverse complement strand
CCTGAGATGTTAAGAACAGAACTTCGATAAGGCTTGTTACAACTTGCTCCACCCACCGTAACGCGAAAGTCTGATGCATCGATATCCGTAGGCGCGAGGGAGTGATTGATCCACTCATGGCCAATCTGTTGCACGTTTTTTAGGGTGCCGAAGGGACGCAATCCTTCGATGTTTTTAGCACGCCTATATACCAGAGACCTCTGTTCCCGAGAATATGGGACCTCTTCGTGATCGCTCTCAAGGAAATATTGTCGGATCTCCGGGCGAATGCCCTCAAACACAAATCTGAGCCTCGCCAACACTGGGTAGTTCTTCAGAACGGCATGATTTCTCTGGATCATGTCGCACAAGCCGACTGTCGACCCAAGTGCGCCGATACCAAACACAAGGGCACCCCAAAATGGTTCCAAGTGACCAAGTACGACACCAAGTGGAATACAAGCCAATAGCATGAAAAGCGGTAGATAACGGAAGTAGCGCATTTGTGGCCCCCGAATCACGTGTTGCGCTCAACCTGTCAGTCACTCCTGTCCTGTAGCTGACTTAAGTGACTGGCAGAACACCAATTGGGCAACTTGTGGAATTGCCACTTTCAATCGTGCGTCGATTTTTACAACGCGTCGCTGCAGCGCTTTTGACGACACATTTAGCGTGTCTCGCTAGTTCTAAAGGCTAATGTTTGCGCCCTCCCGTGCCAGAAACTCCAGATCAACGTGGACATCAACGTGGCTCGTGATTTTGGGGCTGGACAACATTCAGAAAGCTAAGCAATTTATTCCAATTGATCGCTTGCAAAGCATGGAACAACATGTGTTCCATACACGGAACAGCCTGATAACGATTTTTCTGCATCTCGTAAATAACTCTGCGTTTAACATTGTACTACAAAAACCGATTTTACCGTACAAGCACGGGGTCTGCATTATGGATCAGCTTACCAAAGATAGGCTCCCACCGACCTTAGAAGCCGCCGATGGTGTTCGGTATTTGCATCAGAGGTGCACGCAAAAATTGATCTTTTCCACACTGCCGCCTATGCGTGCAACTGGGCGAGCCCCAGCTGGGAACGTTCGCTTCCACTTCAGCGAATGGCAGGGGGATGTCTTTTCTGGCCTTTAAGCAAGCTCACTGTGTCTAAATCTCTAACGTTCCTAAAGTTTCAGAAAAAAATGGTTTGAGGATCACCAGAAATGGACCGCGGCGCCGAATTTATTGAACATCTGCCACAACTCCGGAGCTACGCGAGAGCCCTAACCGGCAGTCAGAATTCAGGCGATCAACTTGTGATCGCTGTACTGCGCCGTCTTGGGCAAAAACGGCACTCCAGCAACAAGAAATCAAAAATTTTATTGTTTGAAGTGCTGTCGATACTTTGGAACGGGCTTGTTGGCGAACAGCTCCGAAACATAAACGAGCCGTCTGGCGAAACCAAACCGGTTGATGATCGGCCATGCGCACGGCAACAGCTCTCCCGCCAAGCACTCTTACTTGTTGAACTGGAGAATTTCTCTCAGGACGAGGCAGCGCAGATCCTGCATGTCTCGGCAGAAAAATTCCAAAGCATTCTACTCGTGGCACAATCTGAAGTTACGGCTCCAATTGCAACCGATACCCCTAACCGTTGAGGACGAGCTGCGTTTCGCGGTAGGCCTAGAAAGAATAATGTTTGAGTTGGGCTATTCTGTTTTGATATGGCCCCAACACACGCAGAGGCTCTCACCAGGATCAAACTCAAGAAACCCGGCCTTGATCCTCGCCTATATCAAACCGGCGGATAGCTGCAACGGCATAGACGCTGTCAACGAAACCTTAAAAGAGCATCGTGCTCCAGTCGTTTTCATCACACAACCGACCCTGTTAGCCGTGTGGCAAGCCTTCGTCCTGAGCCAACCATTCTTATTTCCAATCCATTTGAAACCAATGTTGTCCGTGAAGTTATCAGCCAAGCGCTATTTCTTAATGACAACTTAAACCCAGGTGTCCGCCCTACTGAGCAAACACGTCGATTGGCCCTGACATAAGTTAACTTGCTCGTATCCCGGCACGTCGCGCAGCCCTTTTCGTCGACTAATATTTCACTAACGCGAGAGGCTTCAATCATAACGTTCGCGCACGTTATTTACCCTTTTCTAACCACGTTTCTCTTCAATTTGATTCAAATCTGAACCATATCCGTCCGTCGCGTGTCCTAATTCTCAAAGGGCGAGTTTCGGGGAGATCACAAGCGTGTCGGATAGAGCTACATACAAAAAATCACGACCGGGTTCAGAAGATTCACCGAGTCTGATTGCAGAAGAAATCGACAATGCCGGTCCAACCGCGACTGCAGAAAAACTTGCGAATTACGAAAAAGCACTCGGCGTTATCGAGCAAGGTGTTGTCATGTATGACAAAGACCTGCGCCTGGTGTTCAGCAATAAACGCTATGCCGAGATCTATTGCATTGATCCGTCCAAGATAAAGCCAGGTATGCATGTGGAAGACATCGCTAACCTGCGATACGAAAAC
>JAJFJS010000059.1 GCA_021773815.1 Gammaproteobacteria bacterium | reverse complement strand
GTCCGGTTTCTGAGTTCTCCGTCAGCTTCTCGGCCGCGGATGGACGAAGGCATACCGGGAAGGGCTCAAACCACTGTCGTCAGCGAATTGCCCTGCTATCGGAGCCGGGGAGTCTTCTGGCCATCAATAACTTAAGAAACTGTACACCGGCACCAAGCGGCCCTCGGAGCCGGGGGGTCTGGCCATCAATAACTTAAGAAACTTAAGAAACTGTACACCGGCACCAAGCGGCCTAGCACGCAAACCGCCGTCGTCAGCGAATTGCCCTGCTATCGGAGCCGGGGCGTCTGGCCATCAATAACTTAAGAAACTTAAGAAACTGTACACCGGCACCGAGCAGCTTAAGAAACTGTACGCCGGCACCAAGCAGCTTAAGAAACTGTACGCCGGCACCAAGCGGCCGCGCTTGCGCGGACCTGGGTGAAACTGTTGTTGGTACGCGGTTGCCTAAATGGTGTCTGACACCATTTCGTATTGGATTGGGGATCCTGGTGCGTTTGCGCGGGCCCCTGGGGAAATCGGGGTGGTGATGCGGCTGCGGCAACTCGCCGGCTATTTGCGGGTCATCTCCTGCACGCCGTTTTTGGTGGCCATCAGGATTCGGTCGGCGGGGCGTTGCGCGAAGATGCCGACCGTCACGATACCCGGGATCTGGTTGAAGCGGTTTTCCATCTCGACCGGGTTGGTGATCTGCAGGTTGTAAACGTCAATGACTTCGTTGCCGTTGTCGGTGACGAAGTCCTGGCGCAGGACGGGTTGGCCGCGGTTTTTGACGAATTGTCGCGATACGAAAGAACGGGCCATCGGTATCACTTCCACCGGCAGTGGGAATGCACCGAGGACGCCGACCCATTTCGAATCGTCGATGATGCAGACGAACTCCCGGGCCGCTCCGGCGAGCACTTTCTCGCGCGTGAGCGCGCCGCCGCCGCCCTTGATCAGGTGGAAGTGCTTGTTGGCCTCGTCGGCGCCGTCGATATACAGGTCGATACTGCCGGCCTGGTTCAGCGGCGTGACTTCGAAATTGAGCTTGCGCAGACGTTCTTCGGTCGCCTTGGAGCTGGCGACGACGGCCTGGATCTGATCGCGGACCGTGGGTAGTTCATCGATCAGCAAATTGACGGTCGAGCCGGTGCCGACCCCGAGGACGACCCCCGGTTTAATGCATTGCAGCGCAGCCTGGGCGGCGAGCCGCTTCTTATCCCCGTGATGCATGTCTGTGCCCCCCGGCAATGTGTCGCGATGCACTTGGCGAGCCGGCATTATAACCATTCATGCGGCGATTGTTTTTTTCGATTTTGCGAGAGCCAAAAAGAAATATGCCCGCCAAATGGCGGGCATATTCGATGGCATACCTTCTCGTGAGAAGGCCGCGTCGCAACTAGCGTTTGCGCGACGCTTTCTTCGATGCCTTCTTCTTCACCTTACGCTTGGCTTTTTTCTTGGCCTTCTTCTTCACCTTGCGCTTGGCTTTTTTCTTGGTCTTCTTTTTGGCCTTCTTCTTCACCTTACGCTTGGCCTTTTTCTTGGCCTTCTTCTTCACCTTGCGTTTGGCTTTCTTCTTCACCTTACGCTTGGCTTTCTTCTTCGTCTTTCTCTTGGTAGCCTTCTTGCGCGTCGTTGCCTTCTTGCGCACTACCTTGCGTTTCTTCGCTACTTTACGTTTCGCCTTCTTGCGCGAAACTTTCTTTCTCGATGCAGCCATAGTAATAGTCTCCGTGTCGGGGATAACCGGCCCCGAGTATATACATAAGAAAATAAAATGCTAGTAAATCAATACGGCGCCGTTAGGCGTTTTTTTTGGCCTTTTTTCCCGCCATTCCGCCTGATTCGATTCCGAAGCACGTAAAAAATGAGAGGAGCGTCACACGTGCGTATGCCAGTTGCCGAATAATCAGTCGGCACAGGATTCAGAAACGGTAGATGTCTGTCTCCGTGAGGACACATTGCACTGGAACATCCCAGCTGCGAGCCTTTATTTTCGGGACTTTCTGAAGTTCGTAGGCGAGACCTACAAGTTTTGGTCGTTGCCAGTCGCAACGGTGACGCATGAAGCGAAAACTGCGGTCGTAGTATCCGCCGCCCATGCCGATTCGGTTTCCATTGTCGTCGAAGGCGACCAACGGCATCAGAACGACATCGATTTCACTGGGTCGGACGGTTAGGGGCCGAGCTGCGATTGGCTCCGGTATTCCGTAGCGGTTGCGCAAAAAATCGGTACTTGGGCCACAGGGCAAAAATTGCAGTTCCGGCCCGTGCAGGGTCGGTAACAGGACTGTTCGACCGCGCTCCCAGGCGGCTGACATGAACGACAGGCAATCCACTTCGTTGCCGACAGGGTAGTAGCATGCGATGCGGCGGGCGCGTGACAGTATCGGCAGTTTCCAGAGGTTGCGGGAGATTTCAATAGATGCGTCACGGACCTCTGCCGACGAGAGTTCGTTTCTGCGTGACTGTATCGAGGCGCGAATCGACGCACTGCTCATGACGAACCCGAAAACCCCATGGTAAAGAAAGCTCCTCCCGCGTGTGCCGTGACCAACCACTTGCTCTCGAACCGGAGTGGAAGGTGGGATCAGCCGTGACAGGGCAGGCTATCCGCACGTGGCGGTTTTGCACAAAACTGTCGACAGACTATCGATCCCAATCTGAAATTTAGGGTCGAAAGACTTCCGGATTGGTCTCGAACACCGCAGGAGGAACCCGGTGCCGATTATACCCGCAGAAGAATTGCGAAAATGCGAACGGCGGCGTTTTTTGGATGCAGGACGGCAAACGGCCCGCGGCCGTTGCCAAGACGGGCCCAGGCTCTACAGCTCGAGTTGCTGGCCCGAATGCAGAACCGATTCGACGCGTTCGCGCATCTCGACAACCTTGCCCTTGACGGTGGTCTCGAGGTCTTTGCTGACGATGCCGGCGGAAATCAGTTCATTGGCGATATTGAGGGCCGCCATGACGGCGATCCTGTCGAGACCGACAACCTTGCCGCTGTCGCGGATCTCACGCATCCGGGCATTCAGCAGTTCGGCCGAATCGACCAGCGCCTTGCGCTCTTCGGCGGGGCAGGCGATCTGGTATTCCTTCTCGAGGATCTTGATATTAACGTGGGCAAACATGTCGGTCATGAGCCGTGCTCCATCGCTTTCAGGCGCCCGATCATCGCCTCGACACGGGCTCGTACCTGTTCATTTTTTTGCAGTAGCGTGGCCCGTTCGCCGATCAGGGCGTCCTGACGTTGTTTCAGCGAACGGTTTTCGTCCTTGAGCTGGCTCGTAATGACGACCAGTTCGTCGAGCCGGCGCTCCAACCGCTTGAGCTCCTGCGAGAAGCTCTTTTCATCGATGTCTGACATGCGCTCAAATATAGTGTTTGTTAAGCATCACGGTCAAATGTGCAGTGCCGGATCGGGGTGCTAGAATCCGCCCGACCAGCGCGAGCTTACCGGGGGCCGGGATTCGTCCGCCCGCGGTGCTGCGCTTTCGAACCTGGGACCGAGGGCCGGCCGGCCCCGGCCGGGACGACCCGGTTAACAATATATCGAGAACCGACAGCCACATGGGCAGTGCGATGGAATCAGATTTCGCCGCGATCGAGCGGGCATTGCGCGCCGGTGGCGCGCTCGGCGAACCAGCGGAGATACACGGGGAGTTCTGTGGCCTGACCTGTGTCATGGGCGCGGATGCCGGTCCGGCGTGGGTGGCATCGACCCTGGCAGACGCCGGCGCGCACGGTGGCGATATCGGCGAGTCCCTGCAGTCGCTGGCCGCCGAGACGTATCGTGCGCTGGATGCCGGCAATATGGAACTCTTCTTATTGCTGCCCGCGGATAGTGAACCGCTGGAAACGCGGGCCGAGAGTCTCGGGTTCTGGTGCCAGGGTTTCATGCACGGACTGGGCGCCGGCCGCGAGCCGGGTGCAACCGATGCGCTGCTGGCCGAAGGCATCGCGCACGAAATCATCGCCGATTTCAGCCAGATCACGCGCGTGGCGTTTGCGGCCGACGAGACCGAGTCCGAGGGTGAGGCCGCCTACATGGAGCTTGTCGAATACGTACGGGTCAGCGTGCAACTCGTCTACGAGGATCTGCGTCGCGTTCGTGAAGCGTCCAATGATGGCCGGCGTCATTGAGGGGTATGCATGAATCCGAATGAGTTCGCCAAGCGTCGCCGCCAGCTCATGCGCATGATCGGCAAGGGCGCCGTCGCCGTGCTGCCGGCCGCCGCGACGAGATACCGCAACCGGGATGTCGAATACGATTTTCGCCAGGACAGTGATTTCTATTACCTGACCGGCTTCAATGAACCGGAAGCCGTGGCGGTCCTCGTGCCCGGTCGCGCCGAGGGTGAATTCCTGCTGTTCTGTCGTGAACGGGATCCGCAGCGCGAGATCTGGCACGGCAAGCTCGCAGGCACGGGCGAGGCGGTCAGCACGATCGGCGCCGACGATGCATTCCCGATTGCCGATATCGATGAGATCCTGCCGGGGATCATCGAGCAATGCGAGCGGGTCTGCTATTCAATCGGGACCCAGCCGGACTTCGATCAGCGCCTGATCGGCTGGGTCACGTCGTTACGTGCGAAGGGTAGTCCGCACGACCATACGCCTGACGAGTTCATTGCGCTCGATCACATGCTGCATGACTTGCGCCTGTATAAGAGTCGGGCCGAAATCGCCGCAATGCGGCGGGCGGCCAAAGTCGCGGTCCGGGCGCACAAACGGGCCATGGGTGCGTGCCGGCCGGGCCTGTTCGAATATGAACTCGAGGCCGAGTTTCAGCATGAATTCCGGTGCCACGCGATGCGGATGGCCTACCTGCCGATCGTCGGTTCGGGGCCGAATAGTTGTACGCTGCACTATATTAATAACGACAGACAGATGCAGGACGGTGACCTGGTGTTGATCGATATCGGCTGTGAGCATCAGAACTATGCGTCCGACGTGACGCGCACGATTCCGGTCGGCGGTCGGTTCTCGGCCGAGCAGCGGGCGGTCTACGATATCGTGCTCGCGGCGCAGGAGGCGGCGCTGGCGGTCATCGAGCCGGGCCGGCACTGGAATGAGTCGCACGAGGCGGCCGTCAGGGTCATTACGCGTGGCCTGCGGGACCTCGGGTTGCTCAAGGGCAGGCTCGCGACATTGATCAAGGACGGCGCTTACCGGAGATTTTTTATGCACCGGACCGGTCACTGGCTCGGTATGGACGTGCACGACGTCGGCGACTACCAGGTCGCGGGCCAGTGGCGGTTGCTCGAGCCCGGCATGGTGCTCACGGTTGAGCCGGGGATCTATATCCCCGATCGGTGCCGCGGCGTCGCGAAGCGCTGGTGGAATATCGGTGTGCGGATCGAAGACGATGTCGTGGTTACCCGCGACGGTCATGATGTGCTGACCAAAGACCTGCCCCGAAGGGCGGAGGATATCGAAGCGCTGGTCGGCACGGCGTGACCTGACATGGAAGAACGGAGATACAGCGTCGGGTTGATTGCGTTGCTGCTGTTCGTCGTCGGTGGCGCGATTTTTATCTACAAGTGGCAGGTGCTCGGTTTTCCCGCCCGTCCTGATGCTCAGACGCAGGTCTGGACCGTCGAGGTGACCGTCAGTTTCGATGCCGGTCCGGGGCCGGTCAAAGCGGGCCTGTATATTCCGGGTCTAACGCCCGGCTTTGCCATCCTCGAGGAGAACTACCTGTCGCGCGGATTCGGTTACACACCGGTTTACGTGCGCGGCGGCCGGCAGGTGCAGTGGACCCGTCGTCGGGCTCGCGGTACCCAGACGCTGTATTACCGGGCCGTGATCTACAAGGACCGGGCGCTGATCGCGGCCGACACGACGCCGCCGTTTCCCGAGCCGCCGACGTTGAGCGAACCGTTCCAGACCGCGATGGAACTGCTGGTCGCGGACGTCGGTGAAAAATCCGCCGATCCCGAGTCGTTTACGACCGAATTGCTCGGCCGCCTGTCGCGTGCCGACAGCGACCAGAATGTCGAGATCCTCCTCGGCGCCGCGCCGACGGCCGCGACGATTGCGCGTACGGCGACGACGCTGCTGGCCGCGGCGCGCATCCCGGCGCGCATGGTGCGCGGCATCTATCTGCAGGACCGGCAGACCCGGGCCACGATCGTGCCGTGGCTCGAGATCCATGACGGCACCCGCTGGCTGTATTTCGATCCGGTGACCGGCAAGCAGGGGTTGCCGGACAATTTTCTGCAATGGTGGACGGGCGACGACCAGTTGTTTCATATCGACGGCGGCAGCAACGTCGACGTGCGCTTGTCGGTCAAGAACGAATTCATGAGCCCCATCGACGTTGCGCAGCGCCGTTCCGATGAACGCGAGTCCCTGGTCGCAAAGTTTTCGCTGTTCTCTCTGCCGATCCAGGCGCAGGCCGTCTATGGCGTGCTGCTGATGATTCCGATCGGCGCGCTGGTCGTCGTGTTTCTGCGCAACGTCATCGGCATGCAGACGTTCGGCACCTTCATGCCGGTGCTGATAGCGCTCGCGTTCCGCGAGACGCAATTGCTGTTCGGTGTGCTGTGGTTCACGCTGCTCGTGTCCCTGGGCCTGATATTCCGCTTCTATCTCGAGCGGTTGCGCCTGTTGCTGGTGCCCCGGCTCGGGGCGGTGCTGATCATCGTCGTGATCCTGATGCTGATATCGAGCATCGTCAGCCATCAACTCGGCTTCGAGAGCGGCCTGTCCGTCGCGCTGTTTCCGATGGTCATCCTGGCGATGACGATCGAGCGCATGTCCGTGGTCTGGGAGGAGCGCGGGTCGCGGGAGGCCATTCAGCAGGGCGTCGGTTCGCTGTTCGTCGCCGCACTGTGCTACGCCATCATGGATTTGAAAACGGCGCGGCACCTGATTTTCGTCTTTCCCGAATTACTGCTGGCCGTGCTGGCCGCAACACTGCTGCTCGGCCGTTATACCGGCTACCGGTTGCTGGAACTGCACCGGTTCCGTGCGTTCTACCGGGATTCGTCGTGATGCGTTCCTGGGTCCAGGCCCTGCGGGCCCGCGGCGTGATCGGGATGAATGAACGCAACGCGGAATACATCCAGCGTTACAACCCGCGCCGGCTGTACCCGCTGGTCGACGACAAGCTGCGCACGAAGCGCCTGGCGATGGAGGCCGGTATTGCCGTGCCCGAACTGTATGGCGTCGTCGAGAGTCAGCATGAAGCGGCCTCATGGCTGGCGATCGCCGAGCAGCACGCCGATTTCGTGATCAAGCCCGCGCACGGTACCGGCGGCGACGGCATCATGGTCGTGGCGGCGCGTACTTCGCGCCGGCAGGGATTGTTCCAGCTGGTCGACGGCACCGTGGTCTCCGAGGCGGGCATGTGCCATCACGTGTCGAATATCATCAGCGGGCAATACAGCTTCGTCGGCTCACGCGACAGCGCGATGATCGAATACCGCGTCGAGAGTCACCCCTGCTTTGACGAGATCGCCTTTCAGGGCGTGCCGGATGTGCGCGTGCTCGTCTACAAGGGATATCCGGTCATGTCGATGGTGCGATTGCCTACGCGGCAGTCGCGCGGCAAGGCGAACCTGCATCAGGGCGCCGTCGGCGCCGGGATCGATATGGCGAGCGGTCGCACGCTGTCCGGCGTGCTCGGCAACGACATTGTCAGTGAGCACCCCGATACTGAGGCGCCGATCGCCGGGTTTACCATTCCGTCGTGGGCTCACTTCCTGTCGCTGGCTGCCCGCTGCTACGAGCTGACGGGCCTCGGGTATCTCGGTGTCGATATCGTCCTCGATCGCACCAAGGGTCCGCTGATTCTGGAACTCAATGCGCGCCCCGGTCTGAACATCCAGCTCGCGAATAAAGTAGGATTGAAGAGCCGCTTCGACCGGGTCGATGCCTGGACGCAGCAATCCGATGCTGAAGAAAAAGTCGCCATCGTGCGCGAAGCCTTTTCTCATTGTTGACGACGACCGCCATGCCCGAAAAAACACCTCTGTATGAATGCCATGTCGCGGCGGGCGCCCGCATCGTCGATTTCGGCGGCTGGGACATGCCGCTGCACTACGGCTCGCAGATCGAAGAGCATCATGCCGTGCGCACGGCGGCCGGCATCTTCGACGTGTCGCACATGACTGTCGTCGACGTTGCCGGGACGGACGCCAAAGCTTACTTGCGCCGCTTGCTCGCCAATGACGTCGGCAAGCTCGGGGTGCCCGGCAAGGGGTTGTACAGCTGCATGCTCGACGCATCCGGGGGCGTCGTCGATGACCTGATCGTCTATCGCCGCGATGCCGGCGAGTTTCGCGTCGTGGTTAATGCGGCAACGCGCGCGGCGGACCTGGCGTGGATGAACGACGTCGCGGCCGACTTCGACGTGACGGTCGCCGAGCGCGCCGAACTGATGATGCTGGCGATTCAGGGCCCGCAGGCCACCGAACGTGCCGCACCGCTGTTGCCCGCAGCGATCCGCGGTCGGGCGCTCGATCTCGACGCGTTTGCCAGCGTTGCCGACGGCGACTGGTTCGTGGCCCGCACCGGCTATACCGGCGAGGACGGCTGGGAGATCATCGTCGCTGCCGAATCCGGGTGTGCCCTGTGGGCTGCCGCGTCGGCCGCCGGCATTCGGCCCTGCGGACTCGGCGCCCGCGACACACTCAGGCTCGAAGCCGGACTCGCACTGTACGGTCAGGATATGGATCGCGACGTGTCGCCGCTGGTTTCGGCCCTCGGCTGGACCGTGGCCTGGGAGCCGGCGGACCGGGCGTTCATCGGCCGCGATGCGTTGGAACGGGAACGCGCGCGCGGGCCGGAGGAGAAATTGGTCGGCCTCGTGCTCGAAGATCGCGGTATCATGCGTCATGGTCAGCGGGTAACGACCGAGTCGGGTGACGGGCAGGTCACGAGCGGCGGGTTCTCGCCGACGATGCAGCGTTCGATTGCATTGGCCCGGGTTCCGGCGGATGCCACGGGGACTTGCCGGGTCCAGATTCGCAACGACAAACGCAGTGCGAAGATCGTGCGGCCGCCGTTCGTTCGGAACGGCGACGTATTGGTGGAAATATAGGATGGGAGTCCTGACGAAATGAGTGAAGTGCCGGCGGCTCTGAAATATTCTCAGGAGCATGAATGGGTTCGGCTCGAGGACGACGGTTCCGTTGTCGTCGGCATCACGGACCACGCACAGGAGGCGCTCGGCGAACTCGTGTACGTGGAGCAGCCCGAAAACGGGATACTGCTGGCCAGGGGCGATGCCTGCGTCGTCATCGAATCGGTCAAGGCGGCGTCGGATGTCTATGCGCCAATCAGCGGTGAACTGACCGAGGCCAATGGTGCGCTCGCGGATGCACCGGAACTGGTCAACCAGAGCCCCTACGAGGACGGCTGGCTGGTGCGCATTTATCCGTCGTCACCGGCCGAGCTCGACGAACTGATGGACGCCGACGCGTATGTCCAGTTCGTGGCCGAGTCCGCCGCCTAGGCGGGTTCGTCCGCCCGACGCCCGCTTATATCGCCTGATCATCTGATGCCGTTTATCCCTCATACCGAGCAGGACGTCGTCGCTATGTTGCGCGTCATCGGCGTCGACGACACGGAGCAATTGTTCGACGAGATTCCCGCGGCGCTGCGCATCGACAAATTCGATGCGGTCCCGGCCGGGCTCGGCGAGGCGGACGTCACGCGATTGATGCGCGCCCGTGCGGCACAGGATGAGGGCACCGTATCGTTCATCGGCGCCGGCGCCTACGAGCACCATATTCCGGCCGTCGTCTGGGACATTGCGACCCGCGGCGAGTTCTACAGTGCGTATACGCCTTACCAGGCGGAGGCCAGCCAGGGCACGCTGCAGGTCATTTACGAATACCAGTCGATGATGGCGAGCCTGACGGGCCTCGACGTGTCGAATGCATCGCTGTACGACGGCGCGACCGCCTTCGCCGAGGCCTGCCTGATGGCGGTGCGCGGCAATCGCCGTTCGAAGTCGCGCCAGATCCTCGTGAGCCGTTCCGTGCACCCGCTATATCGTGCCGTGGCCCGCGGCATCGTCGCCGGCCAGGGAATCGAACTCGTCGAGTTGCCGCTCGGTGACGGCCGTACTGACGTTGCGGCGCTGGAGGCGCTCGACGGCCAGGATTTTGCCGCCGTCTGCCTGCAGCAGCCGACGTTCATCGGTACGCTCGATGATGTCGACACGCTGACCGATCGCGCGCACGCGAACGGCAGGTTCGTTATCGCGATCTGCAATCCGACGAGCCTGGCGATCCTGCGGCCGCCCGGCGACTGGGGCGAACAGGGCGCGGATATCGCCTGCGGTGAAGGGCAGCCGCTGGGCATCCCGGTATCGGGCGGCGGCCCGTATTTCGGTTACATGGTCTGCCGGAGTGCAATAGTTCGCCAGATGCCGGGGCGCATCGTCGGGCGCACCGTCGATGTCGACGGCAAACCCGGGTTCACACTGACGCTGCAGGCGCGTGAACAGCACATCCGGCGCTCGAAGGCGACCTCGAATATCTGCACGAACCAGGGTCTCATGGTGACCGCTGCGACGATCTACCTGTCGGTGCTCGGCAGCGAAGGCCTGCGGCGCACGGCACTGCAGTGCCACGCGAATACCCGGCGACTGGCCGGGGCGCTCGGCGCGATCGACGGTGTGTCGGTCGTCTTCGACGAGTTTTTTCACGAGGCCGTCGTGCAGTTCGACCGTCCGGTGGCACCGTTGATCGCGGCGCTGGCCGAACAGAACATTCTCGCCGGTTACGACCTGGCGGCCGATTACCCGGAACTGGGCCAGGCGCTGCTGGTGTGCGCCACCGAGATGCGTTCGGCCGCCGACATCGATGCGTATGCCGCGGCGTTGCAATCGGTCATGCACGATTCGGAGGCCGCGTAAACCGATGTCCGAGCCCGTCATCTTCGAGCTGTCGGCACCGGGCCGCCGCGCCCCGGGACATGCTCCCGCGCAGCCGCCCGCACCCTCGTTGTCGGCCAAGTGGCTGCGCCGCGAGGCGCCGCGGCTGCCGGAGGTCTCCGAGTTGCAGGTCGTGCGACATTTCACGCGGTTGTCGCAGCTGAATTTCTCCATCGATACCCAGTTCTATCCGCTCGGCTCGTGCACGATGAAATACAACCCGAAGGTCTGCAACCGGCTCGCGATGCTGCCGGGGTTCGCCGAACGGCACCCGTTCAGCCCGGCCGGCAACGCGCAGGGATATCTCGAGTGCATGTTCGAGTTGCAGGAGATGCTCAAGGCCGTGACCGGCATGCAGGCAATTTCACTGACGCCGATGGCCGGTGCGCAGGGCGAGTTCGCCGGCGTCGCGATGATCCGCGCCTATCATGAAGCGCGCGGCGATCACGAGCGGCTCGAGATCATCGTGCCGGATGCGGCGCACGGTACGAACCCGGCGACGGCGACCATGTGCGGTTGCAGCGCGATCGAGATCCCGACGCGTCCGGACGGCGACGTCGATCTCGATGCATTGCGCCAGGCCGTCGGGCCGCGAACGGCCGGCATTATGCTGACGAACCCGTCGACGCTGGGCGTATTCGAACGGCAGATCACGGAGATTGCCGGGATCGTGCATGCGGCCGGCGGCCTGCTGTATTACGACGGCGCCAATCTGAACGCGATCCTGGGCCGGGCGTTGCCGGCCGACATGGGGTTCGACGTCATCCATATCAATCTGCACAAGACCTTCTCGACGCCGCACGGCGGCGGCGGCCCCGGGTCCGGCGTGGTCGGCGTTAACGCACGCCTCGAGCCGTTCCTGCCGGTGCCGGTCGTCGGCCGCGACGGCGACCGCTTTGTCTGGTTGACCGAGGTCGATCGGCCGCAGTCCATCGGCCGGCTGTCGACGTTCATGGGCAACGCGGGCATCCTGCTGCGGGCCTACGTCTACATGCGGCTGCTCGGCGCGCAGGGCATGCGTCGCGTCTCCGAATTCGCGACGCTGAACGCCAACTACCTGATGCGGCGACTCGCCGCCGCCGGGTTCGACGTGGCGTTCCCCGAGCGCCGCGCGAGTCACGAATTCATTATTTCGCTGCGCAGGACGGCACGCGACACCGGTATCAACGCGATGGACTTCGCCAAGGCACTGCTGGATCACGGGGTTCACGCGCCGACGACCTATTTCCCGTTGCTGGTTCCCGAGTGCCTGCTGATCGAACCGACCGAGACGGAGTCGCGGCAGGAACTTGACGCCTTCGCGGCGGCGCTGATCGAGATTCGGGACCAGGCGCACAGCGACCCCGACGCGATCAAGGCCGCGCCCGTGACCACACCGGTACGCCGGCTCGACGATGTGCGTGCCGCCCGGCAACTCGATCTAGCCTGGCGACCCGCCGCCGAATGACTCATCCCCGCAAGCCGACAAAGGAATAACGCGTGACCGTACTGATTTGTGGCTCGATGGCCTACGACAACATCATGGTATTCCCCGGCCGCTTCAAGGAACACATCCTGCCGGACAAGCTGCATATCCTGAACGTCGCGTTTCTCGTGCCGGAGATGCGCAAGGAGTTCGGCGGCTGCGCCGGCAACATCGCCTATAACCTGCGGCTACTCGGCGAACAGCCGCATATCATGGCGACGGTCGGCGAGGATTTTCCGGTGTACGCGGACCGGCTGCGCGGGCAGTCGCTCGATCAGCGGTTCATCAGCACCGTCGACGGCACGCTGACGGCACAGGCGTATATCACGACGGATCTGGATGACAACCAGATCACCGCGTTTCATCCGGGTGCCATGGACCATGCGCACCGGAACGCCGTGCCCGTCGATGCCGGCATCACGCTGGGCCTGGTGTCGCCGGACGGCCGCCAGGGCATGATTGAGCATGCCGAACAGTTTGCAGCCGCCGGCATCCCGTTCATATTCGATCCGGGCCAGGGGCTGCCGATGTTTGACGGCGACGATCTCAAGCGGTTCATCGACCAGGCGACGTGGGTCGCGGTCAACGACTACGAGGCGCAGTTGCTGCAGGAACGCACCGGCTGGACGCTCGCCGATATTGCCGGTCATGTCGAGGCGCTGATCGTCACGCGCGGCGGATCCGGTTCGTCGATCTACGCGGGTGGCGAGGAGCACGAAATCCCGGTCGTGAAACCGTCCGGTATTCTCGATCCGACCGGTTGCGGCGATGCCTATCGTGCCGGGCTCGTGTTCGGTATTGGCCGCGGGCTATCCTGGGCAGACACGGGTCGCCTCGCGTCGCTGATCGGCGCGACCAAGATCGCGCATCGCGGCACGCAGAATCACGACATGAGCCTGGAAGGTCTGCGGCAGGCGTTTAAGGCGGAATTTGATTATGCATTGTCCCTTTGAGAGGCCGTCGAAAGCGTCACTTGTGATCGGTGCAACGCCGACTTTCGAACCGGCCGACATTGGGTTTGCGGGCATTGCCGTCGGCGTGCGGCCGGCGAATCGGGCCGCGCATCCCGGTGCCCGGCGCGGCTGGTCGAACCAGGCGCTGCAATGGCTGGTCGGGATCATCGTCGTACCGGTCGTCGCATTCGTCACCGTCGGGCCGGCGCACGCGGCCGAGACCGATGCCTGGCGAGCCACGCTCGAGAGAATCTCGTCGAGCGTCGTGTCGATCAAGATCGACAGTACCCGCGCCTTCGACACCGAGTGGAACAGCTCGGGCCAGGCAACCGGTTTTGTCGTCGATGCAAAACGCGGCCTCATACTGACCAATCGGCATGTGGTGACGCCGGGCCCGGTCCGCGCCGAAGCCCTGTTCAAGAACCGCGAGGAACTGGAACTGACCGCCGTGTATCGCGATCCGGTCCATGACTTCGGTTTCTATCGCTACGATCCGTCGAAACTCAAGTACATCAAGCCGGCACAACTGACGCTGGATCCGGCCGCGGCACAGGTTGGTCGGGAGATTCGCGTCGTCGGTAACGACGCCGGCGAGCAGCTGTCGTTCCTGTCCGGCACGCTGGCCCGACTGGATCGCCCCGCGCCGGATTACGGGCGCGGCAACTACAACGACTTCAATACGTTTTACCTGCAGGCCGCGTCAGGCACCTCCGGCGGCTCGTCCGGCTCGCCGGTCATCGCCATCGACGGGCATGTCGTGGCGCTGAATGCCGGCGGCAGCAGCCAGGCTGCGTCGAGTTTCTTTCTGCCGCTCGATCGCATCAAGCGCGCGCTCGACCTGTTGCGGGAAGGACAGGCCGTGCCCCGCGGTACGTTGCAGACGACCTTCGCCTACGAGTCGTTCGACGAGTTGCGTCGGCTCGGGTTGCGCGAAGATACTGAGGCGTTCGTGCGCACGAAGTTTCCCGGCCGGACCGGCATGCTCGTCGTCGATCAGATTCTGCCGGAGGGCGTCGCCGACGGCCGCCTGAAAGTGGGCGATATCATCGTCGAGATCGACAGCCGGCTCGTTACGCAATTCGTGCCACTGGCCGAGATCCTCGACGGCCGGGTCGGCGGTTCGCTGGAACTGGTCGTCGAGCGCAACGGCGAAGTCATCGATGTGACCGTCGACGTGCAGGACCTGCATGCGATCTCGCCGGCCGACTATATTCAGTTCGGCGACGCGGTCGTGCACGACCTGTCCTATCAGCAGGCGCGTCACATGAACCGTGCGATCGAGGGTGTGTATATCGCCAATCCCGGTTATGTGTTCGGCAATGCCGGCATGTCGCGGGGCACCGTCATCACTGCGGTCGGCGAGGAGCAGGTACGTACGCTGTCCGATTTCGAGCGGGTGCTCGGTGTGCTGGCCGACCGTGATCGGGTCACGATGCGTTTTTATACCTTCGAGGATCCGTCGGCGAGCCGGCTCGGTCTGATTCGGATGGACCGGCGCTGGTACCCGGCTGAGCGTTGTCGTCGCGACGATGTCAGCGGCCTGTGGCCCTGCGAGCCGCTGGCGGCCGGTCCCGAGCCGAAGGCGACGTCGCCGGGCACGGCCAGCTACATCAAGCACCGCGACAAACGGGCGCGCAAGATTGCACCGTCGCTGGTGCTGGTCAATTTCGATATGCCGTACACGATTTCCGGCGTGGCCGAGCGGCACTACTACGGTACCGGGCTTGTCGTCGACGCTGAGCGCGGTTTTGTCGTCGTTGACCGGAACACGGTGCCCGAGGCGCTCGGCGACGTTCGCCTGACGTTTGCCGGTGAGCTCGAGGTGCCGGCGACCGTCGAGTATATCCACCCGCTGCATAATCTCGCGCTGCTGTCTTACGATCCGGCGCTGGTCGGAGAGACACCGGTGCGTTCGGCCGAGCGCCTGAACCGCATCCCGAATCCCGGCGATCCGCTGTGGGTCGTCGGTTTGCGCGGCGACAACAAACTCGTCTACCAGGCGACGAAGGTCGCATCGATCGATCCGGTCCTGTTGCCGCTGTCGCGGACGATGCGGTTTCGCGAAACGAATCTCGAGGCGCTCGATCTCGTCAACGGGCCGCTCAATCTCGACGGCGTGCTGGTCGATGAGAAAGGCCGCGTTATCGCCCTGTGGTCGAGCTTCGCCTTTCAGAGCGGTGCGGAACTGATCCAGGCGAACAAGGGCGTGCCGATCGACCTCGTCGATGAGCTGCTCGGCATCGCGCGCGACGGGCAGGTGCTGCATTCGATCGAGGTCGAGTGGAGCCGGCTGCCGATGTCGGCCGGGCGCAAACTCGGCCTCGGCAACGACTGGATCCGCCGGCTGGAGCAGCATGACCCGGAACGGCGGCAGATCCTGTCGGTGATGCGGACGGTCGCCGGCACTCCGGCCGCGGCCGCGCTGCTGCCCGGCGACATACTGCTGAGTATCGACGGTGTGCCGGTCACGCGATTCCGCGACGTCGAGCGGGCCGCGCAGCATCCGCAGGTGCGTCTGGAAATTCTGCGTGACGGCCGCGTTCAGGCTGTCGATATCGGTACCGTCGCGTTGGATGGTCGTGGCGTGCGCCGCGCCGTGATGTGGGGTGGCGCGCTGTTGCAGGCCCCGTACCGCGAGATGTCGGCACAGCGCGGCGTCGAACCGACCGGTGTCTATGTCGCCTATTTCGCCTACGGCTCCCCGGCATCGCGTTACGGCCTGTTTGCCGGCCGGCGCATCGTTGCCGTCGATGGCATCCAGACGCCGGACCTCGACCGGTTCCTCGAGGTGGCCACGAACCGGGCCGATCGTTCGCCGGTGCGTGTGACGACCGTAACGTGGAATAACGCCGTCGACGTGCTGACGCTCAAGCTCGATCCGACCTATTGGCCGGCCTATGAGATCATCTATCGGGACGGTGACTGGCGGCGTATCGATATCGACTGAAACGACGGACCGCTGGTTGCGAACCCGCGGGTGACCGGATTCTGCATGAACGGGGATATTCCCATACCGATCCAGTCAGTTCTCAGTACGCGGCGCACCGGCGAATCGTTTCCTCCGGCATGGTTTCGCGCTCACCCGGGGTGCGCCGGGTCGCCATGCGACTGATCGCGCTCGCCTGCCTGATCGGGATACCGATCCTCGGTACATCGGCCGACTCGCTGTACAAGTATCGTGACGAGAACGGTGTGCTCGTCTACGCGGACCGGCCGCCGGAGTCGGGGCGGGCCTTTGAGCGTCAAACGGTGGCATCCGGAGCGAGTGTGCCGCCGGTGGTCACGTTTCGCCGGGAACGCAGCCCGGACGGCCTGTCACTATGGGTCGATAACCCTTGCTACTGCGTCGCCGAAGTCGGTGCGCAGGCGATGACGGGCGGCAGCCCGTCGGGACTGGTCGTTCGTCGTGTCGTGCCGGCTCAGTCGACGACGCGCCTGTCGCTGCCGGCATCGATATCTTCGGCCGACGAGGTCCGGACCGGCTGGGTCTTCGGCGATCCCGAGGCCGTGCACGCGCCGCCGCAGCCGTACCGTCCGCCGTTCGCCGGCGCGCGAAAGTTTCCGGTCAGCCAGGCCTGGCCCGATGCCCGCACGCATTCGACACCGGACAGCCAGCATGCGGTCGATATCGTCATGCCGGAACAGACCGCGGTGTTCGCGGCGCGGGGCGGCACCGTCGTTGAGGTCGCGCACCGCAATTTTCGCGGCGGCGACGACCGGGACCGTTTCGGCGCGCAGGCAAACCTCGTCCGCATACTGCACGACGACGGCAGTTTCGCGCTGTATGCGCACCTGAGCTGGGATTCGATCCGGGTCCGGCCCGGTCAGCGCGTGGCCCGCGGCGAACCGATCGCCGCGTCCGGCAACACGGGCTTCAGCACGGGACCGCACCTGCATTTCGTCGTCGTCCGCAACGCCGGCCTGCGGATCGAATCAGTGCCGGTGACCTTCAGCGCGGAGCCCGGGCAGGTCGTGACGCCGCAGACGGGTGGGTATCTGCAAAACCCGTGAGGGTCTTTCCCTGGCCGGTCGAGGCGCCGTGATATCCCTCGGAAACGCCGCTTGATGCAGTCGAGGTTGTCGAGTTTCCTCAGCCCGGGCGGCTGAAGGTTTCCGAGGGATATCACGGCACCTCGACCTCAGACATATCGCGGCAGGTCTGCCGTTGCACCTTGTCGGATCTTGGCGTTCCCCGGGGATTCGGAATGTCCCGAATGCGGAATTCGGCGTTCCACTGAGTTGTCGAAGGTCTTTGGCGTCGGCT
>JAJFJS010000058.1 GCA_021773815.1 Gammaproteobacteria bacterium | reverse complement strand
ATAACGCGCCGTTCTCAATCCCCTGGTTCCGGCGTAACGAGGTGATGGTGGAGATCGCTCAATAGGCTTGTATGCTGTCCAGGCGCAGTTCGAAAGGGCCGTCTTTTTTGTCGTAGATATACAGGCCCAGTTCGGTGATCTAGCTCGTGTCGAGTTCGGGTCCATCGAGCTTGAAGCCGCGGAACTGGGGATAAAAACTCGAGAAGGGGATGTTGACTGTGCTCCATTCGCCATCGCGAGTGTCGAATTCAGCCCAGTAACTGACCCGGTAGCCACGGTTGAGCGCATTGGTTTGCAGTTGCAAAGTGTACTGCCGGCCATCGCCCTTCACGCGCAACCGGATGCCATCGTACGTCGACAAATCCAGCCGAAAAGGTTGCGTGCGGATCGAGCTGAAACCGCCGCCGTTGGTATTCGTGCTGCCGGCGAAAAGCAGTTCGCCCTGATCTCTTGTTTCAAAACCGCCCTTACTCCGTCCGCCCATCACGTTATCGTTCTGTACATACCAGCCAAGGTCGGGACTGTCTGCAGTAAAGCTGGTCAGCGTAAGCGCTCCCTTGCTATCGGAGGCATCAGAGTCAGAGGCATCAAGAGGCGGGCTGGGAAGGGTCATCAGCAATACTCCAAAAAACAGCGAAGAGCAGACCAGAGCTATTTCTCGATTAACACGCATGACACGTTCACCTGAGTAATTGATCACTTTAGCACCGCCAACATCGTGCGCCGCGGCAGAATTGATCCCGTCATTTTTTTACCCAACCCGCCGTTGATTTCGCCGATGGCTCATCTTCGGCTTTTTCCCCGTCCACCTGCTCGTTCGCCCTGGATTTCAACGTCACCGCCGTCAGCAAATTGAACACAGCCAGCATGACCAGCCCGACGAACGCAGCCTGGTAACCGACCATGCCGCCGCCCATCGAGGCGGCCACCGCGCCGACCAGGGCGGCGCCGAGCAGGCGACCGACTGACGACACCACACTGAGCAGCCCCTGCGCGGCGGCGCGGTCCCGGCTGCCGGTTTCGGCGAGCATGATATAGCGCAGCGGTGCGCCGACCAGGCCGGCAGAGCCGATGCCGCCCGTGATGCTGGCGAACAGGAAGGTCATGATGGTCAGGTCGGTGAAGGCATAAACCGAGAGCGCGCCCATAACCAGAGTCTGGCCGAGCATGATGATGAAGCGCGTGCCCACCTTGTTGATCAGTTTGCCGAACACCGGTGCGGCGATCGTGGCCGCAATGACGCCCGGCAATAACAGCAACGCCGAATCCGCCGGTGAGATATCCAGCGACGCCACCAGCAGTGCGGGGATAAAAATACCACCGCTTTGCACGGCGCTGACGCCGGCCGAAATGATGCAGGTTTTCGTGATTTGCGCTGACGCAAATAACGTCGGTCGCACGATGGGGTCAATTGCCCGTTTCTCGAAGCGCCAGAAGATCACGGTCAACACGGCGATCAGAACCAGGCTGCCGCCGACCCGCAGCGTAAGCAGACTGTCCAGCATCGCGTTGGTGTCGACGCCCGTGATCGCCATGATGAGTGCGCCCAGGGCCAGCATCAGCGTCAGCATGCCTTTCAGATCGAAAGGCAGGGGTTCGTGGCGGCCATCGCTGGGCAGCAGTTTCATTGCGCCAAGTATCAGCATCACGGCGATCGGCAGGTTGATCGCAAACAACCACTGCCAGGCAAACCGCAGCAGGATGCCGCCGAGGATGGGACCGACGAGGAAGGCCAGCCCCCAGACCATACCGAGGATGCCGAGCGCCTGCCCCCGCTCCCTGGGCCCGAGTCGCGCGCCGATGACGGCGGCCGCGGCCGGAAAGATGCCGCCGGCACCGAAGCCCTGTACGGCGCGTCCCGCAAACAGCATCGCGGTCGACTCGGCGGCGACCAGCATCAGCGAACCGGTGGCGAACAGCACGATGCTGATGATGTAAATCAGGCGCGCGCCGCTGCGGTCGGCGAGTTTGGCCAGCAGCAGTGCACCGAGCATCTGCAACAGGGTGTAGGCATTGATCAGCCCGGCGAGCTGGCGTTGCTGCATGTCGAACTCGAGCTGAATGACCGGCAGGGCCGGGCCAATGATGGCGAGATCAAGTGCGCCCATCAGTGTGCCGGTAAACAACAGGGCAAGCAGTAATTTGATGTTTTTGGTTTCCATTAGTACGGCATTGTATCGTCACACCATTGTCCGCGCTGTCGGCAAAGAGAGGTAACACCATTCCCCGAGAATCTTTTGAAATTGACACTCTGAATGCCCGCCTGACGGGTGGCAGCCATGGATGAATTTGAGAAAACTCGATGAACGCGAAACCGAAGCAGGCCTTGAGACTGTTTCCGGATCGTCGTTAAAGCAGGGCAAGCTTTTTCAGGAATTTGCTTTTCCCCGGTTCATAGAGGCGTTCGGCTTCATGGCGAGTGTGGCAACCGTGACTGGTGCCGGTGTACAGTTTCTTAAGTTTCTGAAGTTATATGCCGCAACGCATTTCGTCTGGTGCTAAACGCCTGACTGATGGCCGACCCCGGTCGGTGCAATCGTCTTGCAATATTCGCGATGCCCTGCTCGAGTGCGTCCATGGCAATGTCAGTCCTGACCTGCGTGATATTTCTGGCCCTGCTCGGTCCTGTCAGCAGGGCTTCGGTGAGGCCGCCGCCTGGAGACGACTGCGGACAATCAATTCGAGAGTCTGCGGAGGCATCCGTGGCGCTGGCGCAGCCAAGAATCTGCACACCGGCACCACGACTACAATAACTTAAGAAACTTAAGAAACTGTACACCGGCACCACGACTCACCCTAGTTCCTCCCGGCAAGCCTTTGAGGATACAAACTCGTGGGAGATATGGCGTTCATTGATATCAATGCCTATAACGCCGACCAAAACTGCAATCTCTCCGCTCTTTCTCCCTAATTCCTTCACATTCCGGCCGCATTCTGTGACCAACAGCCAATTTGTTACACAGTGCATTCGAGGAACCTGTCGTTCGCTGAGCGAACAGCTGATCCGCGTCAGAAATCAGCTCATTAACAAGTCCGATCTGGCAGCCGCAGGCTCAATGGGGAGACACCATGACTACTTATCTTTGTGAATCAAAGTGAGCTACGTGAGAACTGTGGTTCCACCCCGAACCCTTCAGGAGCGCTAATGCGTAACAACTCTGCAATTCGGTTTTATTCAACAATAGCTGTCGTTGCCTTATTGTCTGCGTGCGGCGGCAGTGACAATGACGATAGCGCGTCCGCAACGTTTCCCGACTCGCCAACACTTGTCTCTGTCACGCCCGGAGACGCCAGCGCCAACATCGTATTCACCGCACCCGCAAGCGATGGCGGGGCAGCGATCACCGGTTACGAAGCTTCCTGCGTCGCAGGAAGCGATTCCGCGAGTGCGACGGGTGCCAGCAGTCCTGTCACAGTATCTGGCCTGACGAACAACACCACCTATGACTGTTCGCTAACGGCAACCAACACTGTCGGAAGCAGTAGCGCATCGTCATCGCTCTCGGTTACACCTGAGGCAGCGGCGGTGACTGACGCGGATTTCGATGCCACCGATTGGTCCGAGGCGACTCACAGCAACGATGTTGACCCGAACTATATTGAGGTGTTCGACGATACGATGGTCAAACGCTTTGATTTCGTCATCACAGCCGAGCGCTGGCAAAGCATGCTGGATGACATGACCGCGACATACGGTGAGTTTGGCCAGGCGTCGGGGCCTGGTTTAATTGACACCGAGGAGGACCCGATCTTTGTGCCGGCGGATGTCTACTACAACGGCACGCAATGGTACCGGGTTGGCATTCGTTTCAAGGGCAACTCGAGTCTGCAGACCAGCTGGCAACGAGGGATTCTGAAGCTACCGTTCAAAATGGATTTCGACGAGTTTGAAGACGACTACCCGCAAATAGACAATCAGCGCTTCTATGGGTTCAAGAAGTTCAGTCTGAAAAACAACTACGATGACAAATCTCTGTTGCGCGAGAAAGTGGCCGCCGATGTTTTCAGGAAAGCCGGCGTGCCGGTGTCACACACGGCCTTTTACGCGCTGTACGTTGATCACGGCAATGGCCCCGAGTACTTCGGCCTCTATACCTTGGTAGAGGAAGTTGACGGTGAGGTTATCGATACCCAGTTTTCCAGCGACGATGGAAATCTCTACAAGCCTGAAGAAGGTGGGGCAAGTTTTGTAGACGGATCGTTTGACGAAGAATACTTTGAGAAGAAGACCAACGAGGACGAGAAAGACTGGTCCGATATTCTCGCGATGTTCGCAGCATTGCATGACGACACTGCCACCACCGATCCTGCAACCTGGAGAGCAAACCTGGAATCGGTTTTCGATGTTGATGGGTTCCTCAAGTACCTGGCCGTCAACGGCATCATTCAGAACTGGGATACCTACGGGAAGATGCCGCACAACTACTATCTGTATGGCAACCCGGAAACGTCGAAACTCACCTGGATTCCATGGGACAACAATGAAGCGCTGCAGGAAGGCAAGTTGGGTGGTGCTGTCTCGCTGGACTACGCGAACATGGATGCCAACAGCTGGCCTCTGATTGGCAAACTGTATGCCGATGACATCTACAAAGCACAGTATGACTACTATCTTCTGGAGGTCATCGGAGATGCCTTTGAGACCACAACCACGCAGATGCTCTACGATACTTACGCGCTTTTGATCGAGAACTACGCGACCACGGAAATGGCGAGGTATTCCTTCTTGAACGGACCCAGCGACTTCTATAACGCTGTCGCTACATTGAAAGCTCATGCCAGCAACCGTGATGCAGCCGTGGATGCGTACTTGAGCAACCAATAGCGCACATATGGAGAATACCATGCCTCGATTCAACGACCTTGCAGCGCACGTCCTGACGGGCGTGCTGATTGCGCTGATAACGCTCCCCGCCCAGGCCGACTTTGGCTCAAAACATGCCGACCAGCACCGGCGCGACGGTCCGGCGGCCAGAGATCGACAGGCAAAAAGCGACGGAACCGCGCAGGAACCCGAGCCCTATGATTTCGATAAGCACGCAAATACTGTCGAGTCGCACCACACCGGCACGGTAGAAACCGTATTGGGCGGGCACGTCAGACAAGCCGATCTTGAAGCGTTGTTGCCATTCGAGGCGTTTATCGTGGCGTTCGAAAAAGGCGATGAGTTATTCGAAATAAATTACAACGCACTTGATGGTGTCGGCGTGAACGTCGGTAATGGTCAGCGATTCACCTCACTGCCACGACTCGACCTCACCGGGCCCGATGCCTGGGCCAGCGTACAACCCGCCCGCATCACCGGTCCAAACAGCGATTCCTGCATCAGTTGCCACAATGTTCCGGTTGCCGATGGCGCGGGCGGGGTCAATGACAATGCTCTCCGCATTGATCCGGAACGGCTGCAAAAGGGTTTTATTGAACGGCAAGCACCGCACGTCTTTGGTCTGGGCGCACTGCAATTGCTTGCAGAGGAGATGACGACGGATCTGCAGGCGGCAGAACAGAATGCAATTGCGCAAGCCTGCGCAACCCGCGCTCGGCAAAACGTAAAGCTAAGCACTAAGGGCATATCATTCGGTTCGTTGCGGGTCGGTTGCAATTCCACAAACTATCGCGGGCTGGAAGGCATCGATCGGGACCTGGTTGTGAAACCATTCGAATGGAAAGGCCTGACGGCATTCGTACGCGATTTTGTTCGTGGTGCCGCACATCAGGAACTGGGCTTGCAAGCCACGGAGATTGTCGGCGATCAGGATAGCGATTTCGACAAGGTAACAAACGAATTATCCGTAGGTGATATTACGGCACTTACCATCTACAACGCCGGCCAGGCTCGTCCTGTAACCCGACTTGAGCTCAACCAGATAGTCGCCTATCTGACACCTGCCGAGATTGAACGCTACGGACTACCGCTGCGGGCAGTAGAGGTGCAGAGCATAAACAACGGTGAAAAAGTGTTCGAAAACCTGCAATGCACAGGCTGTCACACCAGCGCACTGGTCGCCGTATCACCTGTTTTCACCGAACCGTCCCTGCACAGTGAGTTTCGCGATGAGGTGTTTCCAGCCGGCAACAGCATCAGCCTCCCGACGGTCGCCATCTCATTCGATATCACCAACGATATTCTCGACAATCTGGCTTTTCTCCCCTCTGGCCAGACACTGGGTCAGTTTGAGCGCGACGAAAATGGCGGTGCCATCGTGCGGCTATACGGTGATCTCAAGCGGCACGACATGGGCAAAGTGCTGGCCGAAGAGATCGACGAGGGCAACGTGGGCAGTTCAGTGTTTCTCACCGAGAATCTGTGGGGTGCGGGGTCTACCGCCCCCTATCTCCATGATGGCCGGGCTACCACGCTCACCGAAGCCATTCAGTTCCATGGTGGCGAAGCGAGAGAAAGTCGAAAGCTATTCAAGGCCGCCAGCCAAACCGACCAAGCGGACTTGCTGACCTTCCTCAATAATCTGGTTTTATATCTGGAGCCATAGTGTAAGCACTAGCCGCGTGGGACATACTGTATTTATGCCTATCGCTGATCTAGAGTTGCCCCATGCGGTTACTGATCTCACACAAACTTTTTCTGGCGCTGCTCTCCGCCATCACCATGGTCGTAATCGCGGCGCTGATTTTAACGCGCTGGAACTTTGATCGTGGCTTTCTCGACTACGTTAACGCGGTCGAGGCGGATCGCATTGCATTGGCTGGTGGCACGCTCACCAATATTTATGCCGAGTCGAATAGTTGGGATACACTGCTGAGCAATCCAGAACGCTGGCGCTCAATAGTAGACACTTACATCGGTCGCGCTGCGCGTGGCAGCGCCCCGCCGGGACCACCGCCCCCACCCGGCAGGATGCGCCCGCACAGGCCGCCACCTCCCAATCGGGCTCCAGAGATGGTGCAGCCTTTCGATTTGCTGGATGCCAGTCAACAACACCTGATCGGGCGACACAACGCTGCGCCGGGCAGCCGATTATGGCCCATTGAATACGCCAACAATGTAGTGGGTTACCTGCGTTATGTACCCATCAGCGCGGTTACCGAATTGAGTAACGCGGCTGAACGGCAATTCATCGAACAGCAACGCTCAGCCTTGTTTGTCACCGCCGGCGCAGCGCTGCTGGTTGCCGGACTGCTGGCGCTATTGTTTGGCCGGCGCCTGGTGGCACCGATTCGCAGCCTGCTGGCTGGCACCGAAGAGATTGCATCAGGACACCTGGATCGGCAAATCCCGGTCACGACCCACGACGAACTCGGACAACTCGCGGCCGCCTTTAACAACATGGCTGCCACGCTGGCCCTGGCGCAACAAACTCAGCGCCAATGGGTTGCCGACATCGCGCACGAGTTGCGCACGCCAGTCGCTATTCTTATGGGTGAATTGCAATCCGTGGAGGATGGTGTGCGCGAATGGAATACAACCACCCTTGCTTCATTGCAAGCCGAGGTCGAGCGCCTGACCGGCCTGATCAATGACTTGCACGAAATGTCGCTGTCCGAGGCCGGTGGCATTGCGTACATGCGCAACACTGTCGACCTGCGTAGCATCCTGAAAAGTTCACTGGAGCGACATCGCACACGCTTTGAACAACACGCACTGACGCTGGAGGCAAATCTGCCCGCTACTGCTGTGGAACTACCTGGTGATGCCCGACGGCTATCACAGCTCTGTACCAACCTGTTGGAGAACTGTTGTCGCTATACCGATACCGGGGGCACGGTGCGGGTAACACTCACCAACTCGAATCCACTGGTATTAACTGTAGAGGACAGCGCGCCGGGCGTCCCTGAAGAAGATCTGGCGCATCTGTTCGACCGTTTTTTCCGCGTTGAGCGGTCGCGCAACCGTGCCAGCGGTGGCTCCGGCCTGGGCCTGGCCATTAGCAAAGCAATTGTTGAAGCGCACGGTGGCCACATCAATGCCGCCCCCTCGCCATTAGGCGGGCTTGCCATTCGTATAGAGTTACCTCGTCATGACGTGTGAACCCACCATACTGATTACCGAAGACGAACCCAAAATCGCAGCCTTACTGCGCGACTATTTGCAGGCCGCCGGCTATGCGACCCATTGGCTAAAAAGCGGTGATACTGCGGTCAAATGGATTCAGGACAATGCCCCTGACCTGGTGTTGCTGGACCTGATGTTGCCGGGAAAAGACGGCCTGACCATTTGCCGCGAAGTTCGGCAATTTTCTCAATTGCCCATCATCATGGTCACCGCACGCGTGGACGAAATCGATCGCCTGCTCGGACTGGAAATGGGTGCCGACGACTACATCTGCAAACCTTTCAGTCCACGCGAAGTGGTTGCGAGGGTAAAATCAGTGCTGCGACGTGCCCAGGCAACCGCATTCGCCTCGTCAGAACCCGACAATGAATATCGCGGCCTGACGCTTGATGAAGTCGCCTTCCGTGCGCGGGTCAATGGCAATCCCCTGGACCTCACGCCGGTAGAATTCCGCTTGCTGCAAACGATGTTAGACCAGCCCGGCCGAGTGTTTTCGCGCGGGCAACTCATGAACAATATGTACACCGACGGCCGCATAGTCAGCGACAGAACCATGGATAGCCACGTCAAGAACCTGCGACAAAAGCTAGCGGGTCTGCTGCCGGATACTGAAATAATTCACTCGGTATACGGCGTAGGCTACCGGCTCGAATAACTTTCACCGACCACAACAATCCACTATTTCTCCATGTTGTCTGCGCAAGATATGCGCAGACAACAGGCAAGATGATCTGCAGTTATCGCAATCACTGCGCGCTTAAGGAGAAAGCACATGCGAATTCAAGATTCCTTCATGGCCACCGCTCTGCTGATGACCACCCTGGTTGTGTTCACCGCACCAGCGGTATTCGCCGCAGACGATGACACGCGGCAGGGTAACCGAAGGCACGGCCCGCCGCAGGAGGCCATTGATGCCTGCTCCGCTCTGACTGCCGGCGACACCTGCACCTTTGTTGGGCGCGATGAAGAGGAACTCACCGGCACCTGCTTCGCACCGGAAGGCAAGGAACTCGCCTGCAAACCTGAAGGCTCCGACGAACGAATGGGTAAACAGCGTCGCGACCGAGATACAAACTAATTCTGCTAACCTGCGGTCAGTCGGCGCAACATCGATGTCCTCCTCCCCCCTGGACCTAGATCCAGTCGGCTGACCGCGGCTTTTTACCCTGATCCAGACAACATCCCGCCAGAGTCCGATTAAGCGCCCAACAGACTAGACAGTGATATTGATAATCGACTCGCCTTCATCAGGGCCATCGATCGGAGTCAGACATCAGTCAAGCCGTCAGCACCAGACGAAATGCGTTGCGGCAAATAACTTAAGAAACTTAAGAAACTGTACACCGGCACCATCACTCTCGCGCTGCAGAAAAATTTTACGCCGTGCAACCGATAGTGATCGTCTTCGGCGACCGCTTCGACGAGATTGGCCGGCACGTCGGACCCGCCCTGGATTTCGGTCAGGAACTGTGACCCGGTGCCGAACTTGCCGTCGATGCCCTCCTTGCAATGCCGCCAGGCGTGCTCGACCTGCGGTGCGGCGCCGTCGAGATGCGCCTCGAGCAATGCGATCATTCCTTCCGTACACGCCATGGCGCACATGACGCCATGCTCGCCATTCTGGTGCAGCAGCAACAATTTGCCGAGGCGTTCCCAAAGCGGTGTGTCAGCGGCGAAAATCCCGGCACCGAAGATCTCGCGCTCGAGGATTTCAGTTTCACGCGGCCGGACGATCCGGTCGATGCGTTCGCCGCGACCATTGTAATGCATCATCCACGGCCGGTTCTCCGGTAACGCGACGGTCTCGGCCAACTCCCGCCACCGGAATGAAACAGCCGGCGAAAACTTCGCCAATCGGTCTTCGATCTCGACGGCATCGCTGCCGGCATGGTGGCGTATCAGGTGCCGCAGGAACGGGTCGTCGGCAAAAAAATCGACGGCGTCGCGCCGCTCGGTGAACGGCTCGAAAGAATAAGGATTGTCGCGATCCGGTAGTGACATTTCGGTATGCTCGACCATGCCGGAATCGGCTGAACGCATGCCATTGTAAACGAAACCATAGTGACTACGAGACACCATCGCTGGATTGCCCACGTCGACCTCGACGCATTCTACGCGAGCTGTGAACAGCGCGATCATCCCGAGTACCGGGGACGCCCGGTCATCGTCGGCGCGCAACCGGGCAATCGCGGAGTCGTGGCGGCATGCTCGTACGAAGCTCGGGAATTCGGTATCCATTCGGCCATGCCGATTGCCGAAGCGCACCGGCGCTGCCCGGATGCGGTTTACCTTAGGCCGGACATGGAGACCTATCGCCTGGCATCCCGGAACGTGTTCGAGGTCCTCGGCGACTTTACGCCCGCTGTCGAGAAAGCGTCGATCGACGAAGCGTATCTCGATGTCAGCGGACTCGGAAAGCTTATCGGCCCACCCGAGGTTATCGGCAACGAGATCCGAACCCGCATCCGCGACGCGACCGGTTTGACGGCCTCCGTTGGCATCGGACCGAACCGGCTGATCGCCAAGCTCGGATCCGAAGCCTGCAAGCCCGATGGTTTGCTGGTCGTGCCGCCGTCGCAGGTGCTCGAATTCCTCGCGCCGATGCCGGTCTCGAACCTGCGCGGACTCGGCAAGCAGACCTTAAAGCGAATCGATCGGCTCGGCATCCGCACCGTCGAGGAGCTGCGCGCGACACCGATCGAGACGCTCAGGCGGCATCTCGGCGAGAAAACCGCGGAAAGCTTTCATCGGCAGGCTCGCGGAATCGCGTCGGACAAGATCATCACGGATCGCAGGCGCAAGAGTATCTCCAAGGAACGAACATTCGAAGCGGACATCCGAGATCACGATCGCCTCCACGAAGTGCTGCGCGAACTGGCTGCCGGGGTTGCCCGCACGGGCCGCCGGGAAAACCTCGCCGGCACGGTCGTGACACTCAAGGTTCGCTTCGCCGGATTCGAAACCTACACCCGGCAACACAAGCTGGCCATAGCCACCGATGACGAGCGCATTATGCTGGCGACGGCCTGGTCACTCTTCAATAGGAGCAATCTGCCGAATAGACCCGTGCGACTGATCGGTGTCGGCATCAGCAACTGGGACCAGCGGGACGACGTGCAAGCGGACCTTTTCGAAGCGGGCAATCGGCGTGCGCAGGACCGAAAGATACTCGATACGATAGACACGGTGACGGAGAAGTTCGGCAAGCCCATGCTCGGCATCGGCCTGTCGCGCAAGAAATAACGAGTGTGACTGGTACCTGTGACTGGTACCGGTGTACAGTTTCTTAAGTTTCTGAAGTTATTTGCCGCACCGCATTTCGTCTAGCGCTGACGGCCCGACTGATGGCCGACTCCGATCGGTGCAGTCGTCTCGCGATCTCCGCAATATTTGCGATGCCTTGCTCACGTAACGGTGTCGGGTTTATTTTCCCGCCTTCGAAAATAAACCCGGCACCTATCTCGGGCGCATATAAAATCCGGTGACTGACACCGGCCGATACTCCGCCCGGCAGCCAAGAGAAAAGCGCAAGGGATAAGCTGTCTTACCCTTTCTTATGTTTCTTGTCCTTGTCCTTCTTGTCCTTTTACTTTACCTTTTTGTCTTTCAAGCACTGCTCGACGGCCTTCGCCTCGTCATGCTCCAGGAACCCATCCTTGTGCATGCTCTTCAACGCTTTCTTCGCCGCTTTTTCCGAGTCGGTTTCCAGAATCTCGTTCAGCGTTTCCGCCACGAAGCAA
>JAJFJS010000057.1 GCA_021773815.1 Gammaproteobacteria bacterium | reverse complement strand
ATAACGCGCCGTTCTCAATCCCCTGGTTCCGGCGTAACGAGGTGATGGTGGAGATCGCTCAATAGGCTTGTATGCTGTCCAGGCGCAGTTCGAAAGGGCCGTCTTTTTTGTCGTAGATATACAGGCCCAGTTCGGTGATCTGGCTCGTGTCGAGTTCGGGTCCATCGAGCTTGAAGCCCCGGAACTGAGGATAAAAACTCGAGAAGGGGATGTCGACTGTGCTCCAATCGCCATCGCGAGTGTCGAATTCAGCCCAGTAACTGACCCGGTAGCCACGGTTGAGCGCATTGGTTTGCAATTGCCAGGTGTAGCGCCGGCCATCGCCCTTCACGCGCAACCGGATGCCGTCGTACGTCGACAAATCCAGCCGAAAAGGTTGCGTGCGGATCGAGCTGAAACCGCCGCCGTTGGTGTTCGTGCTGCCGGCGAAAAGCAGTTCGCCCTGATCTCTTGTTTCAAAACCGCCCTTGCTCCGTCCGCCCATCACGTTATCGTTCTGTACATACCAGCCAAGGTCGGGACTGTCTGCAGTAAAGTTGGTCAGCGTGAGCGCTCCCTTGCTATCGGAGGCATCAAGAGGCGGGCTGAGAAGGGTCATCAGCAATACTCCAAAAAACAGCGAAGAGCAGGCCAGGGCTATTTCTCGATTAACACGCATGACACGTTCACCTGAGTAATTGATTACTTTAGCACCGCCAACATCATGCGCCGCGGCAGAATTGATCCCGTCATTTTTTTCCCCAACCCGCCGCCGATTTCGCCGATGGCTCATCTGCGGCTTTTTCCCCGTCCATCTGCTCGGCGGCCCTGGATTTCAACGTCATGGCCGTCAGCAAATTGAACACTGCCAGCATGACCAGTCCGACGAACGCAGCCTGATAACCGACCATGCCGCCGCCCATCGAGGCGGCCACCGCGCCGACCAGGGCGGCGCCGAGCAGGCGCCCGACTGACGACACCACACTGAGCAGCCCCTGCGCGGCGGCGCGGTCCCGGCTGCCGGTTTCGGCGAGCATGATATAGCGCAGCGGTGCGCCGACCAGGCCGGCTGAGCCGATGCCGCCGGTGATGCTGGCGAACAGGAAGGTCATGATAGTCAGGTCGGAGAAGGCATAAACCGAGAGTGCGCCCAGTACCAGGGTCTGACCGAGCACGATGATGAAGCGCGTGCCGACCTTGTCGATCATCTTGCCGAACACCGGCGCGAAGATCGTGGCGGCGACAACGCCCGGCAATAACAGCAACGCCGAATCCGCCGGGGCGATGCCCAGTGACGCCACCAGCAGTGCGGGTATAAAAATACCGCCGCTTTGCACGGCGCTGACGCCGGTCGAAATGATGCAGGTTTTCGTGATTTGCGTTGAGGCAAATAACGCCGGTCGCACGATGGGGTCTATCGCCCGTTTCTCGACACGCCAGAAGATCGCGGTCAACACGGCGATCAGCACCAGGCCGCCGCCGACCCGCAGCGTGAGCAGGCTATCCAGCATCGCGTTGGTGTCGACGCCGGTGATTGCCATGATGAGTGCGGCCAGGGCCAGCATCAGCGTCAGCATGCCTTGCAGATCGAACGGCAGGGGTTCGTGGCGGCCATCGCCGGGCAACAGTTTCATCGCGCCGAATATCAGCACCGCGGCGATCGGCAGGTTGATCGCAAACAGCCACTGCCAGGCAAACCGCAGCAGGATGCCGCCCAGTATGGGGCCGACGAGAAAGGCCAGCCCCCAGACCATACCGAGGATGCCGAGCGCCTGCCCGCGTTCTCTGGGGCCGAGTCGTGCGCCGATGACGGCGGCCGCGGCCGGGAAGATGCCGCCGGCACCGAAGCCCTGTATGGCGCGTCCGGCGTACAGCATCGCGGTCGACTCGGCGGCGATCAGCAGCAGCGAACCGGTGGCGAACAACAGAATGCTGATGATGTAAATCAGGCGCGGGCCGGTGCGGTCGGCGAGTTTGGCCAGCAGCAGTGCACCGAGCATCTGCAACAGGGTGTAGGCATTGATCAGCCCGGCGAGCTGGCGTTGCTGCATGTCGAACTCGAGCTGGATGACCGGCAGGGCCGGGCCAATGATGGCGAGATCAAGTGCGCCCATCAGTGTGCCGGTGAACAACAGGGCGAGCAGTAATTTGATGTTTTTGGTTTCCATTAGTACGGCATTGTAACGTCGCACCTTATCCGCGCTGTCGGCAAAGAGAGGTGACACCATTCCCCGAGAATCTTTTCAAAATTGACAATCTGAATGCCAGCCTGGCGGGTGGCAGCCATGGATGAATTTGAGAAAACTCGATGAACGTAAAACCGAAGCAGGCTTCAGAAAATACATCGGAAAATAAACCCGGCACCTTTTAGCGCGTCTGGCTTTGCAGGCTCTAACGCAGGGCGGTATCCAGTACATGTTGCTTGAAGGTTCTTCTGCCGAAACCGGCTGCTCGCATATCATCGTGCGAATAGTAATAGGTGATGTGCAGGAACTCCGAGAATACGCTCAGCTTCCTTGAAAACCGTCCGAGGAATCTGGTGATCCGGATGACGAGCATGTACAGCCAGCTGGGGACACTGTAGATCCTGGGTGTTTTACCCAGGGCCTCAAAGGCCATTAACAGCGAATCCCTATAGGTGATGATGTTTTCGGGCACCTCGGGTCCGCCGAGAATATGGACCCGGTTCATGCGCTCGTTATTGCCGATACAGCCCACCATGAACTCAGCCAGGTCTTCTTTAGCGATCGGGTTATGTCTCGCCTGATCGCCTGAGCCGATCACGAATACCGGCCGGTCGTTTTTTATATTTCTGGTCTGGCCTTCAAAAACCCAGAAATAGGCCGTGGGCCGGACGATGGCGTAATCGATACCCGAACGCATCAGCGCATCTTCCATCTTCAGCTTGGCCAGCTGCAGCGGCAGATCGGGTTTTCTGACGCAGATGGCCGACAGCAGAATAAATTCCTGCGTGCCGTTGTCGATCGCCGCCTGCAGAATCTTGAGTGTCGCCTCGTAATCAATCGCGTCGAAATCTTTTGCGGTGCCGGAATGGCAGCCCAGGCAGGAAATGACGATGTCGATGTTTCTGGAAAATACTTTGGGCAGGGCGGCCGGATCGGTGACATCGGCCAGCAGGACCTCCGCGCCATCAAACCGGCCAGCGGCCGGTTCCGATCGCGTGGCGGCGATGACGGCATAACCGCGCTGGACGGCTTCGGTGACGACGGCATTGCCGATATAGCCGGTCGCGCCGACCACGAGTACAGTTCGGGTGAAATTTGTAGCGTCAGTCATGTCACTAAAAATCCGTGTCAATTTTGACCGGCGGCAGGCCGCGCATTATCGCATACGTTAAGCATAAATTTTCAGCCTCAATACGGACAATCCGATGGCCCGGGCCGCAATAGCTGCCATCAGCATCTCCACCGATGATAGCCTTGGCGCATGAAGATTCCCGGCCCGTTCGACATTCAGCGCGTACAGGAATTCGAGTGGTGACCCTAACCCCGATATTCAGACACATCAGGTTAGAGAAATCCGGCCTGTTTTTGCTCGCTGGCAAACTCCTTCGTGGTTTGTCATTCAGTGACTGATGCGGTCGGTATTTATTCCAAAACGGACCCTGGTCTCGGCGATCTCGCGAATCCTAACGCGTTCTGCTCGGTCATCAAGGGGATGGGGTCGGTAGTAGTAAAACGAGCGGGACAGGCCAACCAGACTTACCGCACGGCGCTTGCTGCGGCGATAAGCCGCCACCATGTGATGTACCAGCTCTCGGCATCGAGCTGGCCTTATGATTTTTTTTTGGATGACATCCTGTAGCATCGCCCTGCCGAGGATCAGATCCTCTACCCTCTTCTTCAGTCGTGCGTTCTCAACCTCCAACTGCTTGAGTCGACGCCGCTCGGAAACGCCCAGACCGCCGTAGTTCTTCTTCCAGTTCCAACAAGTGGCTTGGGAGACGCCAAACTTGCGACATACTTCCTCAACCCGCGTGCCCGTCTGGGCCTGTTTCAGCGCAAAGGCGATTTGTTCTTCGCTAAATTATGACTGCCTCATGCAGCCATTCCTCCTTGTGTGCCGGATACGTGAAATGGCCGGATTTTCTACTTTCGAACGGTCCAGTTTTTAGAGAGGAGGTCACAACGCCGCGCCGATCTACCCGCGATCTTGCGCGCGGTCTATATCGTCGCCATACGCGACGAAATCACTCTTGAAGTGACCCGATGAGTAATGGGTATCCGGACCCGGACGGCAAAACTTCCGGGCTAGTCATACAGGGCCGACGCAGTGGCCAGTTGTTCGCTGACGAGCTTGCGCAGGTCGGCCGGCGCCAAGACTTCGACGTCAGCGCCGTACTTGAGAATGTCCATGACCAGTTCGCGCGGATCGCTGTACGGCACCGTCAACAGATACGCGCCGTCGAGTTCGAAGTGTCCGTCCTGAGCCGAATGCCACGTTTCCCGGGAGACCCAGCGCGCCCGAACCGGCGCAAAACGTAACGTCGCGGTCTGCGTCTTCTTGCCCGAAAAGATTCCGAAGCCCGCACCCAGCGTCTCGTCCAGCGACTTGTCGCTGATCTCACGCGCGCGCCGCGACAATACCGTCGCAGCGCTGATGACGTCCACCGAGAACGTGCGTAAACCGCGGCGCAGATGGCACCAGGCGTCGAGATACCAGTTATCGCGGTAATAGACCAGGCGTTGCGGCGAGATCTCTCGCTCGAGATTTTCGTCGCGCGCCCGCCGATAGTGACTGATGCTCAACCGGCGACGCGACAACAACGCCGACGAGATCGCCTGAAACGTATCGCTCTCGACCGTGCGGACGCCGATCTGCAACACCCGGATTCGCCGGCTGACTTCGGCGGCCGAAAAGTCACCGCTCTCGAGCGTCTTGCGAATCAGGTTCCTGACCGGCCGGAGCTGCGGTCCCAGCAGACCCGGCTGCAGCTTTTCCAGCAGATGCTCCATCGTCAACAGCGCATGGATTTCTTCCGAGCTGAACCATAGGCCCGGCAATTGATACATATGGGCCGTCGCGGCGTCATCATCGAGTTCGTAGCCGCCGAGTTCCCGGTTCCAGACGATCGGCATATTCATCCGGTCGCGCAGGTATTCGAGATCGCGTTTGAAGGTCGCCCGCGACACTTCGAGCTCGGCGATGAACGCATCACGCGTCACAAACCGCCGCTGCGTCAGCAGCCGATGGATCTTGTAGAATCTTTCGGTTCGGTCCACGCGGCGCGTCCCGGTCTATCGCCTGCCCGAACGTGCAGACAATACGCCGCCGCGCGGGGTCCGTTCATCGCAATGCATGTCTCGCCCCCCCAATCAGAAAACAATCAGCAAACAATCAGCGAAAGATTGGCGAACGGTCATCGACCTGCCTGTCGACCACACGCTTCGTGTCGCACCGGAAATATAGCATCGTCGCCGCTCGAACGGCTATGATCGACCCCGCCGCAGCAACCGGACATGCTCATGCGCTGGTATAACGATTTCGTGATCCGAACCTCCCGTTCACCCTGGCTGTTCGTCAACGCCGCAGTATTCGCTTTCGGCTCGCTGGCTTTCGTGTTCCTGAATATCAATGTGCCGTTCGAGGCCGCCGTCGGCGCCCCGATGTTCGATTTTCAGAATGCCCTGACCCGCGAACAGATCTTCGCACAACTGCCGAACTACGACGATTCCGCACGCGCGCTGTATCACGCCTTCCTGTTCGTCGATTTCTATTTTCCGTTCTTCGCCGGCCTGGTCATGGCAGCCGCCGGGGCATTCGCCTGGCGTTACACGACGCCGCGTTGGTATGAGGCGATATCGGCCCGCGGGCTGTTCGCGATCTTTCTGCTCCCGACGCTGTTCGACTGGGGTGAAAACCTCTTCGCGCTGACGGTCGTCAATGCATGGCCCGAGCCACTCGGCTGGGCGGCGACCGGCCTGGTGTTGTGCAAGAAAGCCAAACTGGCCGGTGTCATGTCACTGCAGGCAATCGTCTGGCTGTCCCTCGCACTGGCATTGCTGCGCTGGCTCGGCATGCGGATCGGCCTGATCAAATAGTGGCATCCACCCCTTCCAAAGCCGGCGGACGCCCCTGGCGACGTCCGCTGCTGGCGGCACTCGCGCTGCTGACCGTTGCCATCTGCATCAGCCTCGTGATGCTGAACCACGAAGTCACGCAGCGATTCGAAGGCCGGCGCTGGGATTTGCCGGCCCAGATCTATGCACGGCCGCTCGAGATCTATGCGGGACTGACGGTCGCCCCGGAACGACTGGAGCGTGAACTGCTGCGCCTCGGCTACGCAACCACAGCCGACACGCCCCGGCGACCGGGGTCGTATCGCCGGTCGCACCGGCGCATCGACCTGGTGACGCGCGAATTTCGCTTCTGGGACAGCCGACAGCCGGCTACGCGGCTGACGATCGAGTTCGATGGACAACGCATCGCCGGGCTGTCCGACGGCACGCGCGAGATGCCGATCGTCCGGCTCGACCCGCTGCTCGTCGGCAGTATTTTCCCGACGCACGGCGAAGACCGGATCGTGGCCACGCCCGGGCAAATCCCCGAGATCCTGCCGGCGATGCTGAAGGTCGTCGAGGATCGTCGTTTCGACCGGCATATCGGCATCGATCCGTTCGCACTCGCACGGGCCATTGTTGCCAACCTCAGGGCCGGCGCCGTGATCCAGGGCGGCAGTACGCTGACCCAGCAACTTGTGAAGAATTATTTCCTGGATAACCGGCAGACGTTGTGGCGAAAACTGCGCGAAGCCGTCATGGCGTTGATCCTCGAATATCACTACGACAAGCCCGATCTGCTCAACGCCTATATCAACGAGATTTACATGGGCCAGGACGGCAGTCGGGCGATTCACGGCTTTGGACTGGCCAGCCGGTTCTATTTCAGCAAACCCCTCGACGAACTCGAACTGCACGAACTCGCGCTGCTCGTCGCACTGGTCCGCGGACCGGGTTACTACCATCCGCAGCGGCATCACGAACGGGCATTGCAGCGACGCAACCTGATCCTGCGCCTGATAACCGACGCGGGCATCATCACGAATGAGCAACGGCGCGCGGCGACCGGGCACGACCTCGAGACCTGGGATGCGCGGACGGCCGGCGCCAGTTATTACCCCGCGTTCCTGCAACTGGTGCGCAGCAGTCTTGCCGAGCACTATCGCGACGAGGACCTGACGACCACGGGGCTGCGCGTATTCACGACGCTCGATCCGCTGGTCCAGGCCGATGCCGAGCGTCGATTGACGGCGGGACTCGAAGCGCTGGAGGCCCGGACCGGTGCGGCCGACGATACGCTGGCCGGCGCCGTCGTCGTGACCGGCGCGCAATCGGGGGAAGTGCTGGCCATCGTCGGCGACCGCCGGGCCGGATTCGACGGGTTCAATCGTGCGATCGATGCCCGACGACCGATTGGTTCTCTGATCAAACCGGTCGTTTATCTCGCGGCCCTGCAGACCGGTCGGTATACGCTGGCGAGCACGATCGAAGACGAACCCGTTACGATCCGGCTCACCAACGGCCAGACATGGTCGCCGTCAAATTTCAGCGGCGAGGCACACGGCACTGTGCCGTTGCTGCGCGCGCTCGTCGAATCATTCAACATGGCCACGGTCCGGCTCGGGATGGACGTCGGCGTCGACCGCGTCGCCGACCTGTTGCACTCGCTCGGGGCGCCTGATCGTCCCCCGACTTTTCCCTCCCTGCTGCTCGGCGCCGTCGATATGAGTCCGCTCGACGTCGCCCGGCTCTACGGCACGCTGGCCAGCGGCGGATTTCGCACACCGGTGCGGGCCGTGCGCTCCGTCGTCGATGCCGCCGACACGCCTCTGCAGCGTTTCCCGCTCGAGGTCGTCGCCAGCGCCGACCCGGCTGCCGTCTATCAACTCAACCAGGCGCTGGTCGAGGTGCTCAATCGCGGCACCGGCCGCAGCGCACGCGGCCGTCTGCCGACCGGACTCGTCGCGGCGGGCAAGACCGGCACGTCGGACGGGTTCCGGGACAGCTGGTTCGCCGGGTTCACGGGACAACATGTCGTGGTCGCCTGGGTCGGTCGCGATGATTTCGAACCGACGATGCTGACCGGCGCGTCCGGCGCCCTGACGATCTGGTCGTCGGTGGTCGGCGACCTCGACAGCACCAGCTACGCACCGCGGCGTCCGGCCGGACTTGAAAACCACTGGATCGAATACGAGACTGGCCTCGAATCGACGCCGTCCTGCGCGGACGGCATCACGCTCGCCTTACCGGCGAACGCATCTTTGAACCGCAAGAGGGGCTGCCACATCGATCTGCGCGACGTCGGCAAGAGGACGCTGGAATGGCTCGACGGCTTAATCCGCTGACACACGACATCCTGTTATCCGTTGCGCTCTGCATCTGCCTCGGCGGCTGCACGAGCGGCGCCGTCACGCGTACCGGGCCGGAACCGACCCGCCCGGACCGGCCGCCGGATCGTTCCGGCGAACCGGCGATGCGGGCGCCGTCGATTACGGACGGCCTGTCGCCGGCCGGCCGGTCGCTGGTGCTCCAGGGACGCGATCAACGAACGGCGGGGCAATACGATCAGGCAGCCGCATCGCTCGAGCGCGCGATTCGCATCGAACCGTCGCAACCGGCCCCGTGGCTGGAACTCGGGCGTATCCGCCTGCTCGAGGGTGACTTTCCCCAGGCCGAACAACTCGGTCGAAAGGCCCGGTCGCTCGCGGGCCGCGATACCTGGATCGAATCCCAGTCGCTGCAGTTGATCGCCGCCGCCCTACGCGGGATGCGGCGATACGATGAGACACAGTAACTCGGCAGCGGGCCGCGTTGACGCACCGGACCTCAGATCGCCGTTCCGCCGCCCCATCGGCTCACCAATGTAATAACGCACGTGTTCGCGGTGCAGGCTTCACGCCGCAGGACACACCGGTGACGATTTCATCGTCATGTTTACGAATCTGCACTTCGGGATTGCCAGCGGCACGCCGGGGCCTGCGGCCGCCTCGATGGTCACGGGGCGACCCAACCCACCAGGTCGACGCTGGCGCGGGCACCCGATTGGCCGTATCGTCATCGCAAAGGTTATTAGAGGAGGGATACTCAAATGCCGAAGCAGAGAACACGGAAAAAACTTATCGGCCCGGCGGCCTGCACACTGGCCGCCTGCGCATTGGCGGGCTGCGGCGGTGGCGGCGGGGATGCGGGTACAGGCCAGCTCAATATCGCGGTGACCGATGCACCCGTCGACGGCGTCACGGCAGTCCGGGTCGCTTTTGACGGCATTACGCTCAAACCGGCGAACGGACCGCAACGTGAGTATCGCTTCGACACGCCGCGCACCATCGACCTGAAGGCGCTGACGGACGGACGGATAGAATCGCTGCTCGACGAACAGGTGCCGGCCGGCCGCTACAATTGGATGAAGCTGGATGTCAACGCCGAGATCGACGGCGTTTTCGATTCCTACGTCATCGCCGACGGCGGCGGCCAGATCGAACTGCGGATCCCGTCGGATCGACTGAAACTCGGCAATGGGTTCACGGTGACACAAGGCGGCGAAACGGCATTCGTCATCGAATGGAATCTGCGCATGGGGCTGACCAATCCGGTCGGACAACCCGGCTACAAGCTGCAGCCCAGTCTGCGAATCACGGACATGACACAGTGGGGCGCCATTGCCGGCACCGTAGACACCGGGTTGATCACGGACGCGTCCTGCACGCAGGATTCCGATGACGGCAACGTCGTGTATGTGTTCGAGGGCTCGCCGGTCGTGCCGGATGATATCGACGGCATATCGCCGGACCCGCTGACCACGGCCGATGTCAGGCTGAACATCGCCACCGGCAACCATGAGTACTACGCGCCCTTCCTGGCGCCGGGCAACTATACGGTAGCGTTTACCTGCCAGGGAACCGACGACGCCGTGCCGGACCCCGATATGCCCGGATCGCCTGTCGATGATGCCATCACGTTTACGAACGGCATCAGCGTGATGGTCGTCGACGGCGACACGACAACGGTCGATTTCGGCACGCCTTGATGGCGGTCAGTAGTCGTTGAAATAGGAGGCGACCCTGGCAGGCGTGCTGCCACGTCGTCGCTCACGCTTGCCGTCGCCGCGACGATCCCGGTCGCCGACGCGCGGATTGATGCCGGCGAACCGGCCGACATCGTCGCGGCGATCCTCGGTGCCGCGACGGTCTTCGTGGTGCACGTACCGGCAGCCGCATTTCCCGACGTCACAGCCCGCCAGCGGCAACTCGGGCGCCTCGGAGGCGAGATAGCGCTTATCCTGTTGATCCCAGGCGGCCTGGCAGGCTTCCAGGCACGGCCGGACGCTGACGGCCTCGTATGTCGGGGCCCTGGGTGTACGCCGCACGCCGGTGCGCACCGCCGGCACCGGCGTCGGTTCGGGCGCCACCACGCCGTGCCCGCCCGACGCCATGGCGCGTCGCAGCGTCATGATCACCCAGGGTGACAGTACGCCGATCGTGATCCCGATCGAGAGCCATATCATCGTCGTCATTGGTCAGCATTCAGGCAGTGGATCTCCGGACTTTCTACCCGAAACTGTCCCGGACAACAGTGATCGGAATCTCAATTCGACGGACGGGACGGCAAAGATACCGTCGGCGCGGCGCTCCCGCACGTGGGCGCGCCCAAACGTTTATCCGGAATACTCGGCAATGCCGGCCAGGCAGCGCTTCGGCGCCTGCATGCCGGTGTCGATATCGGCGACGATCTCCGTCGTCTCGATGTTGACCTTGACGACGGTTCCCTCCCAGATGCTGCTGACGAGGCAATGGATCCCGTCGGCGCAGATCTCGATATCCGTCCAGCCGTAAGTTTCCAGCGGATACGTCCGCAGCACACGACCCTGCTCATCGAGCAACTCCATGAAATCACCGCGCGTCACGAGCAACCTACCATCGGGCAGATACTTGACTGCGATCACCCAGACCCGGTCGAACGGATCCTCACCCGGGTAGGTCACAAGATCCGGCATCTGCCGATCCTCGACGACGTCGTAGCGCATCAGGCGCTTGCCGGTCTCCGTCGCATACGTCACGAAGCGCCCGCTCGGATGCAGCGAAGAATGCGTGACGCCTTTGAAATGCGTGAATTCCGGCGCCGTCTCGCATTCGAATACCCTGACCAGGTGCCAGTCGGCATCGTATTGATAAATAAAACCAAAGCCGAGAACCCCTGCACCGGGAATCTCCGGGAACTTCGTCGTCGTGCGCGCCGCCATGCCCTCGGTCGGCTTCGACTTTGCTTTCATGTGCTCGCCGAGAAAGACATTACCGTCTGCATCGAAACTCGCGCTGCGATAACTGCGCGGCAAGAACTTGTCGGACAGCGGCAACTGACGGCCGGTCTTCGGATCGACATGAATGACAGCCAGATCGTTGAAGGCCCACAGCAGGCCGTCCGGGCCGAATTCAAGCCCGCCGACCAGGTGGCAACCGCCCTCTGTCCACAATTCCCCTTTCGGGTTCAGGTCCTTGTCGTATTGGACGATACGGCCGTCACCGGCGTGATCGTCATCGGACACATTCAGATCAGTAAGGCCCAGGAATACATCGCCGGGCGCAAAAGGCTTCATGGTCGATATTCGTGTCATATCGTGGCGCTCCGGCCGATCACCGGCGCACGCCCCCTCGTCGATCGCTATTGGTCAAAAAAGTCTTGATCATTTACAGCGAGGCAACCGCCCGATCGATCACGGACTCCATCCACTGCATGTATTTGGGATGCTCGGACATACCCTTGTCCGCAAACGTATAATCGAGGCCACGCAGGTCGGCGCGAATATGCGTCTGCACGCCATGACTCGCTGCCGCGATGGCCACGACGATCACATCCTGACCCTGCTCGTTGGCCTTCCTGATCCAGCGGCGAATGCGCTTGACGTTGGCCTTGCGAATCGGCGCGATCGCGTCGTCCTGCAGGTTGGCCATCTTCACATCCGCGAACTCATTCATCGCCTTGATACGCTCGACATGGGCACTGAGAATTTCCAGATCAGGCACGTTGTCTTCGTCGTCTTCCGGACCATGTCCGATAATCATGAGCATTTCATTGGCCGGATTCCGGCTGACCTCTTTGGCGTGGTCGTAGAGAATGTCGGTGATCAGGGGACTGTCGCCGAAATGATCGGTCATGTGAAATGCGGCATCCGAGCGGATTATCGGCACCTCGAGATAGGTCGCTTCCTCGCCGAGATCGAAGATATATTTCCACTGCCTCGTCAGCGTGTTGTATGGCGTCGTGGTCCCGTTCGGCACGAGAATGATATGTTTCACCCCGCGTGCGGTCAGGTCGTCAACGGCAGACTGCAGTTGCGAAGATTTCATCATTGCCATACCGAAACCGACCGCGGTCGGCATCTTCGCCGAGATCGGCTTGAGCGCATCGACCATCATCCGGTCGCTGTTCTCGCCGACACCGTGCGACAGAATCAATACACCGATGTCGCCCCGCAAATCCCTGTCACTGACATACCATTCATAGTTCGGACCCATCGCGGACATGTTCATATTGAGTTCACGGTCCGTCATGCCGCGATAGAGCGCGATTCGCGCACGCAACGCGACCAGCGTTTCGGCATCCATGTCATGATTGACCTGATAACTGTCGAGTCGCTTGCCGTCCGGCCCCATCTCCGGCACCGCGCCGTGGTCGTGCTGCGAATGATCGTGAGCATCCTGTGCTGATCCGGGCGACGCGGCGAGCAGCGCCGTCAAACCGATCGCCACGCAACCCAGCGCCACGCCGATCCGGAAAAAGCCACGTCCTGTTCGTCGAGTCATCATCGTTTTGCCTCCAGCCGCCGGCCGTTTCAGCCGGCTGTCAATATTCTGCCGATAGAACTTCGCAACTCCGCGATACAGGCGTCCTGCTGGCCCGTCTGTATCGCCACACCTGCCGCAGATTGCACCATGCCGGCGATCATCGCCGTAAGCACCTGCGGATCACGCGCCGACCCGCAGAGCACCTGCTCCACGGCCTCCTGCAGCAGGCGTTTGGGCGGCGCATGCAAACCGGAAATTTCCTGGCGCAGCGCACGCGCATTCGGGGGAATCTCGCCGAGCATCCCCATCATCGTGTGACACGGCCCTGCGGCCAGCTCCATCTGCAACATGACCCAGGCATCGATCCGCGCGGCGGGATCATCGATGCGGGTCGCGAGATCGGCAAGCTGATCGAAGAAAGGCTGCATCTCACGCCGGACCACGGCCACGAGAATATGGTCCTTGCTGGAGAAATAGCGATACAGGGAATTTCTCGCGAGTCCCATTGACGCAGCGATATCCCCCATGTCCGTCCCGCGGTAACCATTTGCCGTGAAGCGCTCACGCGCAGCCGTCAGGATACGGCTCTCCTGATTGCGGATATGCTCTTCGATGCTGGCCGCGGCTATCTTCGGCATTGGCCCACTATCACATTCATGCAGTGGTTCGCTCGCTGAGCCGACCATCGCTGATATCAACGACACGATCGGCGCAGTCGAGCACATTCTGATCATGCGTCACCATCATCGTGGCGACGTTGTATTCATGACACTCGCGCACGAGCAACTCGACGATCTGTCGGCCACGTTGCTGGTCCAGCATCGACGTCGGTTCATCGACGAGCAGCAGTTCGGGGTTCATCATGAACGCACGTGCGATGCCGACGCGCTGGCGCTCGCCGCCGGATAATTCGCCGGGCCGATGACGCAATCGATGCGACATGCCGACCTCATCGAGAAGTTTTTCCGCGCGATCACGGTCGGCCTTGCCGGGCCGCCTGCCACGCATGTGCACGAGCAACAGCAACTGGTCCAGCGCCGACAACGATGCCATCAGGTTCGATTGCTGGAACACGAAGCCGATTTTTTCGCGCCGAATTCGTGTCAACTCGCCACGGTTCGCCGCGGTGATATCAATATCACCGACCCGGATCGTGCCCGCGCTCGGCGATTGAAGCGCGCCGCACACCGCAAGCAGACTCGATTTGCCGGCGCCGGACGGACCGAGCACCGCCATCAGTTGCCCGGCTGCCAGATCGATGCTTACGCCGTCGAGGGCCCGGACCTGCTCACCGCCGTCACCAAAGACCAGCGATACGTTTTCCGCCGTGAGGCTCATGCGTTCGCCCGTTACAGCGCCTGCCTGCTGCCTCACTGGTCGCGACCCAGCGCAATTATCGGATCGATGGCGGACACTCGCCGGATCGACAGCGCGGCGCCGACAATGCCGGCGATCAACAACATTACAATCGATACCATGATCGTCTTGCCCTCCAGCATGAACGGCAGTTCCGTATCCTTGACCAGAGCATTGAACCATAACGTACCGAGATAGCCGATCAGCGTACCGGTGGCGATCAACGCCAGGGCCTGACCGAGTGCATCCTTGAGTACATAGGCGTTCGATGCGCCGAGTGCCTTGATCAAACCGATTTCCTTGGTGCGCTGGATCGTCCAGATCGAGAAAAACGCACCGATGACGACGGCGGAGATCACGAAGAGCAGCGACTGAATCATCTGCACGGACTGCACCTCCGATTCATAACCGGTAGAGGCCGCATAGAATCCCCTGCGGTCCAGCGTCGTGGTTTCGAGTTCATCATCAAGCGCCTCTACATCGGTGCCCTCGGCGAGACGTAATGCGATGACGCTGACGAAATCGAAGACGATATCCGGCAGTTTCTCCCCCGGAGGCGGGCCACCCGGAGGCCCGTAGGTCGCTTCCTGCCATTTCGCCAGCGGCGCATAGATAATCGGCAGGTGACCGATGTTGCGGTATTCGTCGGTCACGCCGACGACCCGCAACTCGGTCAACACCCGGTCAAGGAAGATCAGATCGCCGATATCCACACCATCGTCCTGCAGGCCGCGCGAGATGACGACACCGTTATCGATATCGCCACCGTACGTGACGCCCCGGTTGACGACGGGCGCAATGAACGAGTCATCGACAAGACCCCATAACGCGATCTCGAGGGGCTCACCGTCATCCGTGCGGGCGTTAAACACCGTGTGCCCGAGCGGCTCCATCGCCTCGACACCTTCCTGCGCGGCCCACCCTTCCCACATGTACCGTTCGATCATCGTGTTGCGATAGCCTGGATGATCGGTATCCTCGAACGCGACATGCGTCACCGGCAGCGCCATCAGGCCGGAAATATTCGCCTTGACGAGGCCGGCCGACAGTCCGCTCAGCGTGATAACGAGGAACGCAACGAGGGTCACGACGAACCCCATCAGGAAGAACCGACCTTTCGCAAACTTCAGGTCACGGATCGCGATGAACATGCTGGGGACCTTTATCGACTATTTGTCGACATCCTGCCGCTTATCTCCATCCCGCGTCAAACATGGCCGACAGGTGCTGGCCCGGAGCGGGGGCCCGCGGGGGCCCGGTGCCGGCACTACCACGCAATAAGTCAAGTAAGTGAACACCGGCACCGCCGCGGGCACCGCCGCGCGACCGGCACCGCCGCGCACGCACGGGCATGCGGCCGCCGGATTGTGCAAAATAGCCCTTCCCCGGAAAAGGAATCCCGATGAAAGTACTGCGCATCCTCGGCTACTCGTTCGCCACGCTCGCCGTCGCCGCACTGATCGGCATCGGCATTGCACTATGGGCCTACCGTGACATTCCGGCCGAGCAACTCGAAGCTAAATATGCGAATCACGCGTCGCGATTCATCAATATCGACGGCGTCCGGATTCATTATCGCGATGAGGGCGCAGGCCCGGCGGTACTGCTGCTGCACGCCAACTTCGGCAACCTGATCGGCTGGGACCCGTGGGTCGAGGCGCTCTCCGACGCCTACCGCGTGGTGCGCATGGACTTCACGAGCCACGGCCTGACCGGGCCGGATCCGAGCGGCGACTACAGCCAGGCACGCACACTCGAATTGACCGAGCGGTTCATCGAAGAGATGGATCTCGGCCGCTTCTCGATAGCCGGCACGTCGATGGGCGGCACAATGGCCATTCATTACGCGCACCGTTATCCCGAGCGCATCGAGAACCTGGTCCTGCTGAGCCCCGGTTCGCTCGAGGGCCGGGAACGGACGGAGAGCGGCCGAGGCGAAATCCCGGACGCGGTCTACGTGCTCAAGTACATCATGCCACGCGCCTTGCCCCGCTTCCTGCTGAAATCGGGGTTCGGCGACGACAGCAAGCTCAGCGAGGAACTCATCGATCGCTGGTACGACCTGTGGATGCGCGAAGGCCAGCGTGAAGCGCAGCTCGACCGCCTGCGGCAATACCAGTCCGGCGACATCGAAAACATCATTCGCGAACTGACGCCGCGTACGCTGTTGCTGTGGGGCGAAGCGAATACGACGGCAGACTTCTCGCAGTCCCATGAATTTCGTGAGCTGCTGGAGAATGTCGAATCGCTGACGTTCATCTCCTATCCGGGCGTCGGGCACATGGCCGTGCAGGAAGCCGGTGCAGAAACGGGCCGCGATGTCCGTGCGTTTCTCGATGCCGGCCGGCCGGCCGCCGAACCGGCACCCGAGGTG